>JBCBSO010000775.1:0-1817 GCA_039819205.1 Actinomycetota bacterium | reverse complement strand
GTCGATGCGTGCCGCGAGCGAATCGCTCGAGGGCTGCGGGATCGCCGCCAGTTCTGCCGCAGCGGCGAACTCGCGGCGCACCGCGGTCTCGGCGAGGTCGGTCATGTCGTCGAAGTAGCGAAACACCGATCGATGCGACACACCGGCGCGCTCGGCGATCTGCTTGGCGCCCGGCTCGAGATTGCCTTCCTGGATCAACTCGACCAGCGCGTCGATCACGGCCTCGCGATTGCGCTCGCGCCGCAGCGAACGACCATCGGCGTCGGAGAGATCCGCAGTAGCGATTGGCCCGTCGGCGTCCGCCATGGGTCGTACGCTACCTATGGCACCACGCCGGGGGGACGCGCTGTCCGCCGTCACTACCTGCTTGCCCACTCCTCCACATGACCGTCAACACGCACCGTCCGACCGCCGATCCACTGATCGAGCGCGTCCGCAAACTGCTCGACAAAGCCGAGCGCACCACGAACCCGCACGAAGCCGAGATCTTCGCCCGCAAGGCAGCCGAGCTGGTGGCCGCAAACCGCATCGACGCCGACCGGATCGAGCGCGGCGACGTGACTGCAGAGCTCGGCGTTCGCCGAATGACGATGGGCCGCGGCGCCTATGTGCGAGCACGACTCTCGTTGCTGACCAACGTGGCCGATGCGCACGACGTTCGCGTGGCCTACCAGACCGGACCCGAGGGGATGATCGCCTATGCCGCCGGGTTCGAGACCGACCTCGAAGTGGTCGAGGCGATGTACACCTCCCTCCACCAACAGGCCGCAGCGCAAATGAACGGCATCCGGCGCGCTACGCCCGCAGCCACGCAGAAGTGGCGTCGTTCGTTCCTCTTCGGATTCGCCGCGCGGATTGGCGATGTACTCGCCGACGCCCGCGCCGACGTGGAGGAGGCGCCGGCGGCCGCGTCGGCGCTGCCTGCGTTGCGCGCTCGGCGGAAGCGGGTCGACGAACATGCCGCCGAAGCGTTCGGGCCGGTGCGCTCCGCGCGGCCGGCGCGTGCCGCGCAGGCGTCGGCGTGGAAGGCCGGCGTCGCCGCAGCCAACGGCGCCGACGTTGGGCGTGCCCGTCTTGCCGGGCGAACGGCGATCGGGCCAGCGTGACGATCGATCGGGAGCGGACGGCCACGTACGCCGCAGAGGATGACGCGTTCGAGGGCACCGACCTCGCTGACCGGGCACGGTTGGCCGACCTCGCCGACCTCGCCGAACGGGTCGTGACCGATCCGTGGTGGCCCGGACCGCCGGTGGTGGTGCGCGCCGCACGGGCGGACTCGTCGACATCGTCGGCGCGCTGCGGCGCGGAGCACGGTGGCGACGTGGAGATCCGGTTGGCGTCGACCGGCTGCACGGTGGCCACGCTCGTCCACGAGCTGGCACATGCGGTTGCTGGGCCCGGTCGTGGGCACGACGAGGTGTTCCGCCGGGCGACACTGGATGTGCTGGCGGTGACGACGAATGTCGATCTCACGAGCCGGCGCGGTGATCGCCACGTCGTCGCGCTGCACGCCGCGTTCGATGCCCATTCGTTGGCAGTGGGGGAGCGATCGTGGCCCGACCCGGTCGGCTTCGGGTCGCGGCCTGGCGCCGGCGGCGCCTCGATCGCTCTCTGATCTGCGATTACATCGGGGGAACAGGGCTCGGCGTCAGTAGCCTCGTCGGCTCCGGGGTGTAGCGCAGCTTGGTTAGCGCGCCTGCTGTGGGAGCAGGAGGCCGGGAGTTCGAATCTCCCCACCCCGACCACGCTGAGCTGGTGTTTCCAGCTCAGCGGCTCGCTTGACGAGCGGTTGTATCATTGGTGTATCAGTCCTGGGG
>JBCBSO010000774.1:0-1829 GCA_039819205.1 Actinomycetota bacterium | reverse complement strand
CGCTGCTGTTGTGGACGTGAGCGCCCTCGATCCGCGACATCTCAGCGCGCTGGTCGCCGTCGCCGAGGCGGGAACGTTTGGGCGGGCCGCGGCGCAGCTCGGCTACTCCCAGTCGGCGGTGAGCCAGCAGATCGCCGCCCTCGAACAGGCGCTCGGCGCTCCGGTGTTCGACCGCCCTGGTGGACCTCGCCCGGTGGAACTCACCCCGATGGGCGAGATCGTGCTCGCTCAAGGGCGCCGAGTGCTCGCGGTGCTCGCCGACGCTGCGGCGGAGATCGCCCGCTTCGAGGGCGGGGAAACGGGTCCGCTGGCCGTCGGAACGTTTCAGTCGGCGTCCACCGCCATCCTGCCCGGCGTGGTCGCGGCCATGCGCGACGCTGCACCCGGCGTGCAGATCGAGCTGCAAGAGAGCGACGACGACGCCGACCTCCATGCAGCGCTCGACGACGGGACGCTCGACGTCAGCTTCGTCGTCGGTGATCTCCCGTCGACGCTGTCGTCGACAGCGTTGCTCTCCGACCCGTTCGTTCTGGTCGCCCCGGCGGGGATGTACTCGCCAGGCCCAGTGGCGCTCACCGAGGCCGCCGTGCGTCCGCTGATCGGCCAGCCGCGCGACTCTTCGTGTCAGCGGCTGGGCGAGCGTGCGCTGCGTGCTGTGGTCGCCGATCCGCACTATGTGTTCCGCACCGCCGACAATGGCGCCGTTGCCGCGATGGTTCGCGCGGGAATGGGCGTGGCGGTGCTTCCCCTGTTGTGTGTCGATCCCGATGACGACACGATCGCCGTGCACGCACTCGAGCCCCAGCTGCCGTCGCGTTCGGTGCACATCGCATGGCGCACCGATCGATCGTTGCCGCCGAGCGCGCACCGGTTCGTCGAGCTGTCGTCGCGGGTCGCTGCTGATGTTGCCGATGCGCTTCGCCAGCGCATCCCCCAATCCATTTCTGTGAGGTGATCATGGCGCTGTTCCGCCGTCGCCGACGCGACGACACCGATGCTGCGACAACCGAAGACACCGACCCGGGCCCGCCGCCCACGGTCGAGGTGTTCGCCGACATCACGTGTCCGTTCACCCATGTCGGTTTGCAACGGATCGTTCCCATGCTGAGCAGCAGCGGCCGGGCGGCGGTGCTGTATGTGCGGTCGTGGCCGCTCGAGTGGGTCAACGACGAACCGCTGCAGTACGACGCCGTGGTGGCCAAGGCTGAGGCACTCACCGCGCAGCTCGGTGGCGACGCGTTCTCGGGCCTGCGCGCCGACACGTGGCCCGACACGACGATCCCGGCGCTGGCATTGGTGGCGCATGCGTACGCCGGCGACCCAGCGACCGGGTTGGCGTTGAGTCTCGATCTGCGGAGCGGACTGTTTCAGCGCGGTCACGACATCTCCGACCCAGAGGTGCTTGCCGAGTACGCCAGGGCGCACGCGCTCCATCAAGCGATCGGCAACAAGGCGCAGCTCGACGGCGAGGCGATGGTGCGCGACGACTACGAAGAAGGCCAGCGGCTCGGGGTGGACGGCTCGCCACACTTCTTCATCGGAAGTGCCAACTTCTTCTGTCCAGCGCTCGATATCGGCCACGACGACCAGGGTGCACTCACGGCGCGGCTCGATACCGCCGGGCTCGACGCATTCCTCGCTCAGCTGAAGACGCCAGCCGATGACAACTGAGTTCGCCACGGCTACGGTGCGGCACGCGATGAGCACCTCCCGCCAGTTCCGTCAGTCCCGTTTCCAGCCTCCTCCGGGTGCATGTGAGATCTTGCTTGTTCGCCATGGCCGTCGACCAGGTCGAACGACTCGCCCTCGACGTGCGGCGCCGACTCGCC
>JBCBSO010000773.1:0-1836 GCA_039819205.1 Actinomycetota bacterium | reverse complement strand
CAAGCACCGTCAGGGCGAGCGGTGGGGCAAGCGCCAGCGGTGTCCACCGTCGCTTGACCAGTCCTCCGCGTTTGGCTTCGGCTTCGACCAGCCCCCGAAACCGACGCCACCAGCTGCCGCGCACGTCGACAGCGAGATACCGGGCGGGAATCGCACGGTCGGTGGTGAATCGGGCCATCACGTGCTGCAGCACGAGTCGCTCGTGGGGGAGGAGCGAGTCGCCCTTGAACGCGGTGGCGGCAGGCCGCACGCGGGCGAGTTCGTCTTCTTCGTCGGCGGGCGGCACGATGCGCAGCCAACCGCGGGCCGCAAGGTCGATCATCGTTGCGCGAAATCCGGCGGCGGTCACCGTGGCGTCGTTAGTCAACAAGTTGACGACGGCCGGCGATTCCTTGCGCAGCGCACCCGCCCGGGCAGCGGGAGGCGGCCGCGTTGGCGCCACCCACCGCTCGGCGAGGATCACGGCAATGAACCCCAACGCAGTGACGATCACTGCGAACGTGAGCGTGCCGCGCGTCGGCGCGGCGAGGCCAATGCTGAGTCCCACCACCGCGCTGGTCACCTGCTCATCATGCCATCGCCGCAGGTGGCGCAGGCATTCACTCGTCGCCCGAGCGCATCCAGATCGTGCGCTGAGGGAACGGGATCTCGATCCCAGCGTCGTCGAAGACCTGCTTGAAGTGGCGTCGCAGTTCGCGCTGCAGCGCCCATTGCTCGCCCGGCTTGGTCTTCACCGTGATCCGCAACGTGATGCCGTCGGCACCGAGGGCCTCCACACCCAGCAGGTTCGGCTCTTCGATCACGATCGGCGCCCACTCTTCTGTATCGCACACTTCACGGGCCGCATTGAGCATGATCTCGCCGACGCGGTCGAGGTCGCTGTGGTAGGCCACATCGAGATCGACCACTGCTACCGACCACAGCTGCGAGAGGTTGCCGACGCGGGCAACCTCGCCGTTCGGCACGTGCCATACCGTGCCGTCGAGCCCGCGCAAGATCGTGACGCGTAGCGAGATGCGCTCGACGACGCCGATCGCCTCACCCAGATCGACCACGTCGCCGATGCCGTACTGATCTTCGAGGAGCACGAACAGCCCGCTGATGCAGTCCTTCACCAGGTCTTGGGCGCCGAAGCCGACCGCCACGCCAGCGATACCCGCACCAGCGATGAGGGGTCCGAGGTTGAGTCCCAACTCGGCCAGCGCCATCAGCACCGCCAGCGTCCACACGATGACCGAGACCGTGCCGCCCAGGACGAACGAAATCGACGTGGCCCGAGCGGCGCGGCGCGACGTGGCGTCGGGACTCGATCCGAGCAGATCTTCATCACCGGAATCGTCGAGCCCGAGGCGTTTCAGCCCAACGCGCGTCGACGACGAGGGTTCGCTGGCGATCATCTTCTGAATCGCCTTGCGCAGGTAGCGCTTGATGACGCGCACGACGATCCAGGCGATGATGAGAATGATCAGGATGGTGAGCAGCGCGTCGGCGGTCGACGCCAGGAATCCGTTGCCGCCCGTGAGGTCGTAGATCTGTTCGCACAACCAGCTCGGGTTCTCGCCACAGTCGTCGAACGACACGTTGTCGAAGGTGCCCTCGCCGCCGCTGTCGCTGTCGTCGGGGGTCAGTGGGAACACAGTGCCGAAGGTAGTCAGTCGGTGACATTCGTGCCCAGGCCCGAACAACACCGAATGGCCTGTCCGACCTGCTTGCGGTGTCGACGGATAGCCTCGGCGACCTTTATGTCAAAGGAAGCGAAGATGTCAAAGGAAGCGACGTGACCGACAACCCGACCTCTCACTCCGACCCGATGCGCATCGGCGTGGTCGGCACCGG
>JBCBSO010000772.1:0-1837 GCA_039819205.1 Actinomycetota bacterium | reverse complement strand
GCCCGACCCTCGGACCCCCGACGTTCGCCAATCGTCGAGCGCCTGTGCAGCTCCCAGACGGTCGGCGTGGAGCAACCTGATGTACGCCAGCGTCGGCCAGGCGAATATGGCCGTATACGGCGATGACGAGCGGGCGTGGAGGGCTAACGCATCGACGGCCAGCCGCTCGGCTGTCGGCAGCTCGCCGCGCGCCAGCGCTATCTGTGCCAGGCAAGCGATGGCCATGCCGTACTCGCTCCAGTTGTGGGTCCGTGACGCGTGCACCTCGGCTTCGCTGGCCGCTTCCTCGGCGGCATCGAGGTCGCCCACCATGACCTGAGCGAGCGCACGGCGCACCAGCAATGCCGACAACACCCAATCCTCGCCCGACTGACGCGCGATGGCCTCGCCGATGCGCAACTTATCGATTGCTGGGTAGGGCTCGAGCGCGATGTAGTCGGTGAGGCCGTCTGCGAAGTGCGCCCACGCAAGGAGGCGGTCATCGTCGGCCTCGTGGGCAGACTCCACGGCCCGTTCGGCTGCATCACGGTCGGCGCCACCCGTCATCACGGCCATCTCGGCCAACAGCTGCCAGCACTGTGCGCTGGCTCGTGGCGCATCGGAACCGGCGACATCGATGAACTCGCGAAGTTCCGTTCCGTCGAGCGCCTCGACGAGCGCTTCGGGTCGGAGCGAGAGTTTGCTGCGGCGATCGAGGACGAGGGCTTCGCCCCACGCATCGAGGTCGCCGATCCGCTTGGCGATGTCGACCGCCGCCGCGCAGTGCTCCTCGGTGGCATGCGGATCGTGATTGCGGAGGTGGCTCAGCGCCGCGATTCCGTGGAGTTCGAGCAAGGTGGCGTCGGCCGATCCCTCCGGCGCATCGCGGGGCACATCGATATCGCCGAACGCGTCGATCGCCAGTTCGGCATACCGAGCGGCCTTCGTCCACGCACCGAGGCGAACCGATTCGCGCGCTGCGCCGGTGGCGTAGCTGGCCAATTCCAGTCGGTCGGCCCGCGGTCCGGCGCGGCGGAGATGATGTGCAACCCGAATGATCTGTTGTCCCGAGGACGCGGTGCTGTGCTGTGCGTCGATCAAGCGCCGTGCGATGTCGCGGTGTAGGGCTCGGCTCGATCGGGGGGAGAGGTCGCCAGCAACCAATTGCCGCATCATCGGATGGTGGAACTCGAGCTCGCCCGCCGATCGTTCGCGAAGCACGCCGCGACGCTCGGCCTCGTCGAGCGGCGCGTCGATCTCGTCGTCGCTCATGCCGGTGGCGACACGAAGGGCATCGACGGTGACCGAGGTGTCCATCAGGCTCGCGTAGGTGACTACCTCGCGTGCCGCGGGCGACAGTCGATCGAAGTCGTGGCGCAGCACATGGTGCAGTTGAACGCCAGACCCGCCGATGTCTTCGGCACTCACGGCGACGCCGGAAGAGACGCTGATCGCTCCGCGTCGGCG
Organism: Actinomycetota bacterium; assembly: GCA_039819205.1. Lineage (GTDB taxonomy): Bacteria > Actinomycetota > Acidimicrobiia > Acidimicrobiales > Ilumatobacteraceae > JABSQH01. The sequence goes on along the minus strand of JBCBSO010000772.1, from coordinate 391 downwards.
GAGCTGCTGGGCCAGCGCGCGGACGAACAGGGGGTTTCCGTCGGTGGCCTCCATGACGTCGGCGCGCAATCGCCCAGACGGAGGTGCACCGAGTAACTGGGTGAGTAGCTGGTCGACCGCCAGCTCGTCGAGCGGCCCGAGATCGAGCGACCGGTGTGCCCGCTCTTGCCGCAGGCGGGCATTCAGTGCGTCGTCGGCGTCCGTGGTCGACCGTGCCGTGAGCAGCGCCAGCAGTCTGACGGGCTCAGCGGCGTCTTGGCGCGCTGCGTTGGTGAGGAGATGATTCAGCAGGTCGGCCGACGCGCGGTCGGCCCAATGGACATCGTTGAGGCGCAGGATCGTTGGACGGGTGGCCGCAGGCCGCAACAGCTCGTCGGTGAGGGCTACGAAC
>JBCBSO010000771.1:0-1840 GCA_039819205.1 Actinomycetota bacterium | reverse complement strand
CCGTCTACGACATCACCATCACGATCAGCGATCTCGAAGCGGACCGATTCAGCATCGCCATCGCCGAAACGCCGCGCTGATCGGTGATCGCACACACGAACGCGCCCTGCTCGTCGAGCACCCGCGCAGTTTTGCCGCAGTCGAGGTCATCGTCGGCCACGGCGAACCCCTCGTCGAGCAGTGTTGCAACGACGTCGAGCTCGAGCTCGGCCACCGCGTCGACATTCAACAGATTGATGGTCTCGATGTCGAACTCGCTCGAACTGCTGGCGGCTCCTTGCCACTGGATCACCTCACCGTCGCCGGTCGAGGACGTACACGAGATCTCGTCACCCTCCTCGAGGTCGTCAGGCACGTCGCACTCGGTGTCCAGCTCCCCGAGCCCGAGTGCCTCGGTGAACTCGTCGTTGACCAATTCGGCCGCCGATTCGGAGTCGAGCGTGTCGGAGGTTCCGAAGCTGAACGAGCACCCGCCGACGACAACGGAAACTGTGGCCACAAACACCACGACAGATCGCATGAGACCGTTCTTAGTCGATGCCAGATAGCAGTGCGTTTGCCAGTCGCGCCAACAACGACACCCGTACCCGCTCGCGCTCGTGAATCGGATGCAACCCCCGACCGGCGACGAGCGTCAACCCCGATGCGTCGAGTGGCGCCCACACGAGGTCGTCCGGGGCGATGTCGTCGACCCCATCGAGGTGTTCACTGCCAGCGATGAAGGCGGCCAACCACGGACCGGCGGGCGGCTCTCCCACCGCGAAGACGATGTCGTCGTTGCGTAGCAGCGCAGCCCACTCGGCCTCGGCGATCCGTTGTACGCCGCCACACAGGATCTGCGGCCGATCGGCGGGCGGCGACTCGGCGAGCGCTGCGGCAATTCCCAGCGCAGCAAGGCTCGGGTCGGCTCGGTCCTCGTCGACCGAGCGGATGCTCTCGACGTCGACGCCATCAACGGCGGAGATCTCCGCCGCAAGCAGGTCGAGCACGCCGGTATCGGGTAACCGCACCGACAGCTCATCGATTGCCCGCCCGGCGCCGTGTTCGAGGATCTCGATGGCCAGCACATCGCCACGTACCGCCCCGATCCGACTGGCGACTTGCCCGAGCGCGCCGGGGCGATCTGGCATCCAGACGCGCACCACAACGGTGACCTGCTCGCTCACGGCGCGTGAAGTTACCGACACCAGATCAACGTGATGTCACACGAGTGTTACAAGGGTGGGCTCGGTCAGCCGAGCTTCGGCAACCCGCGGCGCAGGGTGCGCCCGGCTTGCTGAATGCGCTTCTCGTTCTCGATGAGCGCGAAGCGCACGAAGCCCTCGCCGCCGGGGCCGAAGCCCACACCTGGCGACAGCGCAACATCGGCGTCGCGCACCACGGTCGAGCAGAACTCGACCGAATCCATCTCGGCGTACGGCTCTGGAATCGGCGCCCAGACGAACATCGTGCCCTTCGGCTTGGGGATGTTCCACCCGATGCGCGCCAGTCCGTCGATCAACGTGTCGCGTCGCGACTGGTAGGTGGCACAGACCTCCTTGGGGAAGTCGGGTGCCTCGTTGATGGTCACGGTGGCGGCGATCTGTACCGGCTGGAACATGCCGTAGTCGAGGTAGCTCTTCAACTTGACCAACGCCTGCACGACCTCGGCGTTGCCGACGAGGAACGCACTGCGCCAACCGGCCATCGAGAAGCTCTTGGTCATCGAATACAGCTCGACGGCACATTCCTTTGCGCCATCGGCCTGCAGAATGCTCGGCGGGCGGTAGCCGTCGAAGCCCACGTCGGCGTAGGCGAAGTCGTTGACGACGATCATTTCGCGCTCGCGGCAGAAGTCGAC
>JBCBSO010000770.1:0-1841 GCA_039819205.1 Actinomycetota bacterium | reverse complement strand
AGCAGAATGGAGCGGTATGAACCCACTGCGCCAAGTGGGTACTACGACGGCTCCGAACTCGTCATCGAGCCGCTCGGCGACTTCAACTATCTGAACTTTGCCAACGGCTCGTGGCTCGACTTCTTCGACGACCACATCGTCGACGCGATCAGCGACCAGATCACCTTCAACACCGAGGTCGTGGAGGTGGACTACACCAACACCCCGGTGCGGCTCACCACCGCTGACGGCGAAGTACACGCCGCGAACCAGGTCATCGTCACTGCGCCGATCGCAGTGCTGCAACGAGGTGGGATCAGATTCGTGCCGCCGCTGCCAGCCGACAAGCAGGCCGCGCTCGACGCCGCCGTGGTGTGGGGCGGCATCAAGGTCTTCGTCGAGTTCGCCGAGCGCTTCTACCCGACGTTTCTCGAGTTCGCCGACAGCGACACGACAACTGGACAACGGACCTACTACGACGCTGCGGCGCATCACTCCAGCGACACCAACGTGATCGGCCTGTTCGCGGTCGGTACCGCGGCCGAGCCGTACCAAGCGCACACCGGTGACGATCTCCGCGACTATGTGCTCGCCGAGCTCGACGAGATCTTTGACGGTGCTGCATCGCGCACCTACATCGGTCACGTCGCCCAGAACTGGTCAAATGAGCCATTCATCGAGCAGGCCTACCTCAACGACTATGCCGATCCAGCGATCCCGCCCGCCTTGGCCAGTCCGCTCGGGGATCGAGTGTTCTTTGCCGGCGACGCCTACACGACCCACGACGATTGGGGCGGCGTGGACGACGCCGCTCAGTCCGCACGCGACGCCGTTGCGCTGATCGTCGGCTGAAGCGAGGTGAAGATGCGTCCCCAATTGTGGATCGTTGTCGGCGTGATCGTCGGCGTGGTTCTCGGCACCGCACTCGGCGCCGCAAGCGGCTCCGCAGCAACCGGCATTGCGATCGGCGTCGCCGTGGGCGCCGCGATCGGCACCACGATCTACGCCACGCGAAGCGATACCGGCTGACGGCGAGGACGCACGCTCCCGGTCAGCACGCTCACTCGACGGAATCCTGGGAGAGCGGACCAGCGCTCAAACGTAGGATCGACACGTGAGCCTGCGGTGGGAGCAAGTGGTCGTCGACGCCGTCGATCCGGTCGCGCTCGGTCGCTGGTGGGCAACGGCCCTCCAGTGGACTGTCGTTAACGACGATCCCGCCGAGTTCGAGATCCAGCCGGAGGCGGGCACGCTGCCCGGGATCATCTTCGGGCACACCGAGCGGGCCAAGTCGTCAAAGAATCGGCTGCACCTCGACTTTCGACCAGACGACCAGGACGCCGAGGTGCAACGGCTGGTCGGGCTCGGTGCACAACGCGTCAATGTCGGGCAGGGCGACGTGTCGTGGGTGGTGTTGACCGACCCCGAGGGCAACGAGTTCTGCGTCCTCAGGGCGCGCTAGCCGTGCGCACGTGACCATCGCTGCGCGTACACCCAAGCAACGCGACCTGATGCCAGCCTCGACCACGGTGCCGAGTGCTCGATCTGCGCGCCAGCGATCGCGCCGTCGTAGGCGAATCGCCACATGCCCGCCGCAGCAGCAAGCGCCGCAAGGTCGTCACTCAGCAAACTGCTCATCGTCGAGAGCACGGCGCGGGAGTCGGCGTGTCCCAGCACGATCCGCAGCGCGTCGGTGCCATCGCGCCCCGCAGTGTCGTGGAGATGTCGCTCGCCGGACGGCGTGGCAGCGATCAATCGCGCCGGCCGCTGCGGGGGGTTGACGACGACCAGGTCGGCGCCCAGCGCGCCGAGCTCGGTCCAGTCGCCCTCGACAACATCGACTCGGTCCACGAGCGCACCAC
>JBCBSO010000769.1:0-1849 GCA_039819205.1 Actinomycetota bacterium | reverse complement strand
GGTGGGCACCCGCCTGAGCCGGTGATCGATGTCCGACGGCGCAGCCCCGACGGTCGACGTCGCTGACGCCCACACGGGTGCTCGGCTCCGGCACTCGCTCCTCGGCACCCCACAACTCGTCCCACTATCGATCGCCCACGGCGTGGCGGCGGCGGCTGACGCGTTCGTGGCGATCAGCCTCGCCGGCTCGCTGTTCTTCAGCGTCAGTCCGGACGCCTCGCGCCAGCAGGTACTGATCTACCTCCTGGTGACGATGGCGCCGCTCGCGGTGCTCGCGCCGCTTGTTGGGCCAGCGGTTGACCGGTTCCGCCGATCACAGCGAATCGTCGCGGCCGTGTTCTACGTCGTGCGTGCGGCGTGCTGTCTGGCGCTGGTGTCGACGTTGCTCCAGCTCACGTTCTACCCGCTGGCGCTCGGCTTGCTCGTTGCCAGCAAGGCCTCAGGTGTCGTCAAGCAAACGCTGGTGCAATCGTTGGTCGACGACCCCGACGAGCTCGTAGCGGCCAATGCCCGATTGGCTCGGTTCGCCAGCATCCTTGCGGCGGTCGGCGCCGCAATCGCGGCGGGGGTATTCGCCGTTGGTGGCGCCGAGTGGACGCTGCGGGCGGGCGCCGTGGCGTTTGCTGTGTCAGCCGTTGTCGTGTTGCGGGTGCGGCCGATGCGCGAGGTCGCGCCTCCGCCAACCGAGGATCTCGAGTACGCCGAAACGCACCTCCCGACGGTGATCGTCGGCTCGGGCGGGATGAGTGCGATCCGCGCGGCCGTCGGGTTCTTCATCTTCACCCTGGCGTTTACGTTGCGTCGCGACAGCGAACCGACCTACGTGTACGCACTGGCCGCGGGCGCCTATGGCCTCGGCGCGTTCCTCGGCCACACCGCCGCCGCGGTGCTCCGGCGGTGGTTGCGCGAGGAGCAACTGATCGCGCTGGCGATCGCCGCGCCTGCGGTGTTCACGGCGATCGGCATCCTCGGCGCCTCGGTGCCGCTGTTGATGATCATCTCGGTACTCGTCGGGTTGTCGACCACGCTCGGGCGCAACGCGTTCGACGCTCTCCTCCAGCGGCGGGCGCCCGAAGCGCTGCTCGGCCGTGCCGGCGCACGCTACGAAACGCGCTTCCAGCTGGCGTGGGTATTCGGCGGTGTGTTGGCCACACCGATCTCGCTGCCGGTCGAGGTGAGCATGATGGTGCTCACGGCGGTGTACATCCCAGCACTGGTGCTGTTCTTGCGTGGCGCACGCGAGGCCCGGCGGCACGAGGATGCATTGCCCGATCCGATGATCGGCGCATACGACCGACTGGCCGAGGCGCGCACGGCGTGGGAAGCCGGACGGTTGCGGGTGGCGATCCTCGATGCGGCGTCGGCCACCGACCTCGCATTGAGCGTGGGTGGCGCACGCCAGGACCACGCCGCCCGCGACGCGCTCGATTCGCTGCGCGTGACCGCGATCGATCCAGACGCCACGGTGCGCGAGCGCGACGCGCTGCGCTCGCTGCAACTGGCGTCTCGCTTGATCGCGCCCGATCCGGAGTGAGCGTCGGCGATCGCCACTAGGCCAGGTATCCGGTGGCGTCGATGATGACGTGGGCGGTGCGGAGGGTGAAGATGCAGATGGTGCCGGTAGGGGAGAGGCCTATGGTGGCGCCGTTGGGGATGGTTTGTCCGTCGGCGTAGTTGAGGGTGGAGGCGTTGGGTTGTTCGCCGCAGGGGTAGATGGTGGCGAAGCCGCGTCCTTGGGGTTGGGTGATGGTGACGTTGGCGATGAGGGCGCGGGCGTCGGTGGGGATGCCGGGGCGGCCGGCGATGTCGACTTCGAGGATGGTGCCGGCATCGGCCCCAACCCCGCCGG
>JBCBSO010000768.1:1596-1863 GCA_039819205.1 Actinomycetota bacterium | reverse complement strand
GTTTTGCAACGCTCTCGGTGGTGCCTTCGGCACGCGGCTTCCAAGCCGCGCTTGCCGGGCAGACCGCCGCGCCGATGGCCGCGGTCGGCAAGTCGTCTGCGTCCAAGTTCGGGTCGTCGTTCACGAAGGGTCTCAAGGCTGCGGGGATCGGCGCCGCCGCCGGCGCGGCGATCGGCGTCGGCGTGGGAACCGCACTTGCCAAGCTGGGCGGATCCTTCAAGGACGCCTACGACGGCATCCGCGCCGACACCGGCGCCACCGGTGAGG
>JBCBSO010000768.1:0-1586 GCA_039819205.1 Actinomycetota bacterium | reverse complement strand
GAGCTTGTCGCCCTGATCACCGGTGAGGCGCTCGATGGGCTCAAGGGCTCGTTCAAGGACGTGTTTTCGTCGGTGCCCACGGACATGGGTTCGGCGTCGACCGCGATCGCCGATCTGAACACCCGCCTCGGGCTGACAGGAGATCCGCTCGAGTCCCTGTCGACACAGTTCCTCAATCTCTCGCGCATCACGGGCTCGGATCTGCCGACCGACATCGAGTCGGTGTCCCGGGCGTTCGGCGACTGGGGTGTCGTCACAGGTGATCAGGGCGACAAGCTCGACGCCTTGTTCCGGGCGTCGCAGGCGACCGGCCCGTCCGTCGATTCGTTGGCGCAGATGATGGTCAAGTTCGGCTCCCCGTTGCGTCAGCTGGGGTTCGGGTTCGACACCACCGCTGCCTTGTTGGGCAAGTTCGAGAAGGAAGGCGTGAACACCGAGCTGGTGCTCGGCTCGCTGCGTATCGCTCTCGGCAAGATGGCCCGCGACGGCGAACCGGCCGAGGAGACCCTGGGTCGCGTGATGGACCAGATCCAGAACGCCGGATCCGTGTCCGAAGCGAACGCGCTTGCGCTGGAACTGTTCGGTGCCCGTGCCGGCCCGGATATGGCCGCAGCGATCCGCGAGGGACGGTTCGAGCTCGGCGATCTGCTCGACACCGTGTCGTCAGGGTCTGAGACGATCAACACCGCCGCGGAGGACACGCTCGATTGGCTCGACAAGTGGAAGCTGCTCGTCAACAAGACGCTCGTGAAGCTCGAACCGCTCGCCATGCGAGTGATGGATGGGCTCGGCGCGGCGCTCGACTGGCTGACCCCGAGGTTCGAGCAGGTCGTCGCCTGGGTCGAGGAGAACTGGCCCAAGATCGAAGCGACCGCGCGCCACGTGTTTGAGTGGATACGCGACAACGTTGGCCCGATCGTCGAAGCCGCTGCGGCCATCGCCACCGCCGCGTTCGGCGAGATCAAACTCTGGGTAGACGAGAACTGGCCCGCCATCCGCGACACCATCGCCGCTGCAGTTGAGGGCGTCCGAACCGTCGTCGAAACGGTCGTGACGATCGTCTCGGAGATCTGGACCCGCTACGGCGAACAGATCGTCTCCGTGCTCAAGTCGGCATGGGAGACGGCGAAGTCGATCGTGTCCGCCGCCATCGACTTCATCCGCGGCGTGATTCAGACCGTCACTGGGCTGCTCAAGGGCGACTGGGAACAGGTGTGGAACGGCATCAAGACCGCCCTCGGCGGTGTGTGGGATGCGATGGTCGCCATCGTCGAAAACGCCATCAACGTCATCTGGCAAGTCATCCAGGCGGCGTGGGACACCGTCCTCGAGATCACCGGGGCCACCTGGGAACTGATCAAGACCGCCATCAGCACGGCGATCGACGCCATCGTCTCGTTCGTCACCGGGATCCCTGGACGGATCGCCGACACGATTGCCAACCTGTGGAACGGCCTAACCGAAGGTGTCGAGTCAGCAAAGACGTGGGTCGGAGAACGCATCGATCTCATGGTCGGGTTCGTCACCGGAATCCCTGACCGCATCCGCTACGTCCTCGCCGGACTCTGGGCCCCGCTCCGCAGCTC
>JBCBSO010000767.1:0-1866 GCA_039819205.1 Actinomycetota bacterium | reverse complement strand
CATCTTGGTGGTCGTGGCGGCCGCCGGCCTGGTGGGCATGGTGCTCAAGCTCGCCGTGTTCCACGGCGCCCGTTGGGTCTCGTACTCGCTGTACCTCGTGATGGGGTGGGCGGCGATCATCGCCGCCCCGGTGATGGTCGACAATCTCACCTCCACCCAGCTGGCGCTGGTGGTCGCCGGTGGCGTCGCCTACACCATCGGCTTCCCGGTGCTAATGATGCGGTGGCCGAACCCGTGGCCGAAGCGGTTCGGCTACCACGAGGTGTGGCACTTGCTCACTGTGGTTGCGGCGGGGTTGCACTTCGCCGCGGTCACCGACGTGGTCGCGTAAGTCGTGCGCGACCGCGTCGTCGCCATCGATTGGAGCGCACGTGCGCAGCCGGCCCGCGGCCGTGACTCGATCTGGATTGCCGTCGATGATGGTGCCGGGGTGCGCACGGAGAATCCGCCGACACGACGCGCCGCAGAAGCGCGGTTGCACGCGTTGCTCGATGAGGCGGCGGGCCGAGGGTGGTCGACGTTGGTCGCGATCGATGCGTCGCTTGGGTATCCAGCCGGTACCGCCGCGGCCGTCGGCGCACTCGATGGCAATGGCGATCATGATGGCGAGGGTCGACCCTGGGAGGCGATGTGGCAGATGCTCGATGCGTTGATCGACGACGCTTCCGATAACCGCAACAATCGGTTCGAGGTGGCCGCCGAACTGAACATGCGCATCGCCACATCGACACGGCAACCCGGACCGTTCTGGGGCTGTCCGCCCGCCGCCCGCCGCCCGGCGTTGACGTCCACCAAGCCGCCGATCGTTGGACTACCTGAATGGCGGATGGTGGAGGCCGCGCTGCGCGTCGCTGGCCGACGGCCGTCGTCGTCGTGGCAGCTGCTCGGCGCCGGTGCCGTCGGTTCGCAGTCGTTGCTGGCGATCCCGGTGATGCAGCGCCTCCGACGTGCTCGCCCAGCGGTTTCCGTCTGGCCGTTCGAACGGATCGACGACGGTCCCGGCACCACGACGATTGTCGAGATGTGGCCCTCGCTACTCACCCCCGCGCCGGCGGCGGTGCGCGACGAGGGTCAGGTGATCGCCGCTGCCAGGTGCCTGCGTACGGCGCCTCGTGCTGCGATCGTGTCAAACGTGCCAGCCGTCGCGGCCGAAGAAGAAGGCTGGATCGCCGGCGTTTCCTGCGGCGCGCCACACACGGATGGAGCGGCCCCACTGTTGATCGAGTCAGGCAGTTCGAGCGATGGCTGACGTCGAGCTCGCCCACGTCGAGGTCACCCTCGACCGCAACGTGGTCTTGCGCGACGTGAGCGTGCGCATCGGTGCGGGAGTGTTTGCCGCCGTGGTCGGTCCGTCAGGGAGCGGCAAGAGCACGCTGCTGCGGGCGATTGCTGGTCTGGTCCCGCTGACCGCGGGCGTGGTGTCGATCGACGGCGACGATATGTCCGGCATTCGGCCGAATCACCGCGATATCGCCATGGTGTTCCAGAACCCAGCGCTCTTGCCAAACCGCAGCGTGCGGCGCAACGTGGCGTTTCCCCTCGAGCTGCGCCAGGAAGACGTCGAGGAGATTCGCCGGCGTGTTGATGCGGAGGCGCGAGCCATGCGCATCGAGGGTCTGCTACTCAAGCAACCAGCGGAGCTATCGCAGGGCGAAGAGCAGCTGGTGCAGATCGCGCGCTCGCTCGTTCGCGTGCCACGGGTGCTGCTGCTCGACGAGCCGTTCGCCTCGCTCGACCCGCGGTTGACCGTGCACATGCGAGGTGAGATCGGCACATTGCAGGCCGGGTACGGCGTCACGACGGTGATGGCAACCAACGACCCCGATGATGCGATGGCCCTTGCCGACCTGCTGATCGTGGTTGAGG
>JBCBSO010000766.1:0-1867 GCA_039819205.1 Actinomycetota bacterium | reverse complement strand
CTCGTCGGAGATCTGCATCCAGTGCTGGCGGAACTGGTACGGACTGGTGCGTTCCGCCGACAGCCACACGCGTGCGCCAGTGGTCTTGCCCAGCTTGCTGCCATCGCTGGCGGTCAGCAGCGGCCACGAAAACGCGTGGACCGTCGTGCGTCGCGTGCGCCGAATGAGGTCGACCCCCGACAAGATGTTGCCCCACTGATCGGAGCCGCCAACCTGAATCGTGCAGTGGTAACGATCGAACAGCTGGAGGTAGTCATTGGCCTGCAGCAGCATGTAGCTGAACTCGGTGAACGAGATACCGCGCTCCGACTCGAGGCGCATCTTCACCGACTCGCGCGCCAGCATCTGGTTGACCGTCACGTGCTTGCCAACGTCGCGGAGGAAGTCGAGTACCGACAGCGGTTCGGTCCACTCCCGGTTGTCGACAAGAACGCCACGACCCTCGTCGGACAGGTCGATGACCTGCGCCAGTTGCGCCTTGATGTTGGCGACGTTGTGGTCGAGCACATCGTCGTCGAGCAGGTTGCGCTCGTCGCTGCGACCGCTGGGATCGCCCACCATGCCGGTTGCCCCGCCAGCCAATGGGATGGCACGGTGACCCGCATCTTGGAAGCGACGCAGCATGATCAGGCCGATCAGGTTGCCGACGTGCAAGCTGTCGGCGGTCGGATCACATCCGTAATAGATCCCCACCGGTCCCGCCGCGATGTGCTGGCGGAGTTCATCGAGGTCGGTCGAGTCGTGAATCAACCCTCGCGCCTCGAGGTCGGCGACGAGGTCGGGATGCTCATCGGTCATAGGGCTGGCAAGGGTACTGTCGGACGGTGCCGCAGAACTCCGAGGTTGTCGCCGACGACGCAGCGTGGCGCCACGAAATCGCCCGGCGGTTCGGTGAGTTCTCGAACACGACATCGCGTCGAGCGCCGTTGTACGCCGCGATCTCCACCTATCTGGCGAACACTCCCGAGCTCACCGATCCGCTGCTCGCCGCTCCCGACACGCAGCGTCAACCCGTACTGTTGCTCGCCGCAATCCACCACTTGCTCATCGAGGACAGCTCCGAACCGTTGGCAACGTGGTACCCGAATCTGCACGGAGACGCCCGACCGGCCGGCGACCCTGCCCTCGGCCCGACGCTCGCCGAGTTCATCACTCGCCGCACCACCGACATCACGGAAGTGACCGCGCAACGAACCACACAAACCAACGAAATCGGGCGCTGTGCGTTCCTGGTTCCGGCGCTGGCCATCGTGGCGGCCGAGGTCACGATGCCGCTCGTCCACCTCGACGTCGGCGCCAGTGGTGGCCTCAACCTGCTGCTCGACCGCCTGGCCTATCGCTACGCACCAACCGCCAGCGACGACCCGCAGTCGATTCCGCACACCGCACTCGGCGACGCCAGCACCGTCGAGCTGCGCTGCGACGTCACCGGAGCGATGCCGATGCCCGATGCGCTCCCTGACATTGCGGCACGCTGCGGGATCGACCGCTCCCCAATCGACGTCACCGACTCCACCGAGGCACGGTGGCTCGAGGCCTGTGTGTGGCCCGACCAGCACGACCGCTTCGAGCGTCTCGTCGCCGCAATCGAGATCGCCCGCGACCACCCGCCCGAGCTGCTCGCTGGCGACGCAATGACCTCGACGGTGCCAGCGCTGGAGCGGATGACCACGCGCGGCCACCCCGTCGTTACAAACACCTGGGTCCTCAACTATTTCGAGCCTGCCGCTCGCCAGGCATACGCAGCCGAGCTCGACCGATTTGGCGCGGCACACGATCTGTCATGGCTGTATGCCGAGTCGCCAGCGCAAACGCCCGATCTCGACCAGCGTGAGTTCGGTGATGTGCTGATCCGTGGGAACACCGT
>JBCBSO010000765.1:0-1868 GCA_039819205.1 Actinomycetota bacterium | reverse complement strand
CTGGGCAGCACCAACCCCCGCGTGGTCAGCCCGGCGCTGGATAGGCTCGCCGAGGAGTCGGCCCGGCTCACGGACTTCCACGTCCACCTCAAGTGCGCCCCGACGCGGGCCTCGCTGCTGACGGGCTGACCACGCGGGGGTTGGTGCTGCCCAGGTCGTCGTGCCCGAGGTCGTCGGCGACGATGAGGACGACGTTAGGCGCTTCGGCCGCGGCGACCGACGCCGATAGCAAAACGACCGACAGCGCCAGCTTGAGGTACGACACCGCCTTGAAATACGCCATCAGTCAGCAACTCCAGAATCCAAGACCACGGACCACCGATCGGCTCGACCTCAACGCCCCAGCCAAAACGCTTCCCAATCCGGGCTGTCGACCGGGACCGCGGGCAGCTCTTCGAACGCCAGGTTCGCCGCGTGCCCGTCGGCGAAACCCACCGTCCCGCGGTCGTGGTGGGTGACCGCCGCGGCTTGGAACTGAGGCTCGATGGCGTTGAATAGCATCCGGTCGGCGTCTTCGTTGATGTTGTGCGACTCGATCAGCATCATCGCCGCCGAGGTTTGCAGCACGTTGTTGATGTTCTTGAACCGGGAGCGGATGCTGCCGGCGGTGATGGCCGGGTCGTTGTAGTCGTCCACGGTCGTTCCGATCATGCCGTTGAAGGCGTAGCCCCACGCAAACGGGTTCGTGCTCGCACGGGCCGTAATCCCGGTGACCGGGTCGATCCGATCGCCTCCGTTGGGACAAGAAAACACCGAGTCGATCGTCGCGTCCCGCCATTCGACAAAGCCGGCGTCATTGAGTGCGAACTCGCGCTCCAGGATCACGGGCGCGATGAAGTCTCGGCTCCAACGGGCGACCCAGCGGAAATTGGCGGTCGCGTTACCGAAACGGTTGGTGCCCGGCCAAATGGCCACCGGCAAGGCCCCGTCGTTGTCGGTGGCATAGACGAAAGCCCCGGTCGCGCATTGCCGGATGTTGCTTGTGCACGTGACGAGTTGTGCCGTCTCCCGCGCCGCCGCCAACGCCGGCAAGAGCAACCCGATGAGCAGGGCGATGATGCTGATCACCACCAGGAGCTCGATCAGCGTGAAGCCGGGGGTCTGGTGTCGGGGGGGGTATGGCCTGAGAGTCATGGCGAAGCCTTGAGTCGGGTGTTGGAGAGGCGGTCGATGCGGGGTACGCCATACGGGCATCAAAAGGACCGATCTAACCGGGTTCGGCGGAGATCAGGAGTTCGGTCGCGTCGAGCGCCGAATCCGAGATGCGGACTTCGTCGATCACGCCGGTGAAGGCGGCTTCACCGGCGCGCATGCCGCCGATCGTGACCGGTGCGGTGGTGAAGCCGGGGCTGCCCCCCTCCCAGTTGCCGAAGCCCTGGGCGACCGTCTTGCGGACGAGCGGCCCGCCGTTGGTCAGGTCCTGGAGGTAAAACGTGTTTTCGTCGGCGGCGTTGTCGAAGACCACCGCGACGTAGTAGACGGTGTCGGGGGCGAAGGTGTAGTCGTCGGCGTGGGCCCCGTTGAGGTCGGTGTTGACCGCAAAGACGTGGTTGCTGCGCTGCCGTTTGACGAAAGTGAGGCGGTACCGCTGGTCGTCGTCGTCGTTGCCGTCGACGCCGTCGGGTCCGTCGGCCGCGTCGCTGAGGTTGAGGCGGAACGTGCGGTTGTCGCCCCCGGCCCATTGGGCGACGAGGGTGATCTGGGCGTCGAGGTCGGCGGGCGACAACGGTGTGGTGAAGAACAACTCGACGGTGAGGCTGCCGCCGTCGGTCACGATAGGGCCCGTGTACGGTGTAGAGACCGGGGCTTGGGCGAGCGATGCGGCTTGGGCGTTGGCTTCGCCGGTCAGGGGGACCGCGTCGCGGATC
>JBCBSO010000764.1:0-1868 GCA_039819205.1 Actinomycetota bacterium | reverse complement strand
CCGCCGGTCCGCCAGTTGGCGGGAGTTGGCCTCGACCTGTTGCTCGCCGAGCGGATAGAACCAGAGCAACGCCGCGGCGATGGTCATCGGAACGGTGGGCAGCCAGCTCATCATCAGGACGATGCCGGTGAGGGTGCGTTCGGACGGGTCGACGTTGGGCTCGAAGGCGAAAAGCCCAAGGGTCCAGCCGGCGACCGCCCCGCCGATGGTCCAGCCGAACTTGAAGCCGAAGCTCGCGGCGGAGTAGACCAGGCCGGTGGGTCGGTAGCCGTGGTTCAGCTCGATCTCGTCGGCGGCGTCGGCGAGCATGGCGTTGGTGAGCACGAACAGCGGCCCGGAGAACAGTCCGACCAGCGTCTGGAGCACAAGAGCCATCAGCACGGCGTCGCGGCCCAGCGGGTAGTGCAACGCCCCGATCACCGCGCTCAGCGCGAGCATGGCCATGAACACGTTACGCTTGCCGAAGCGTTTGGCGAGCGGGGCCATCAGCGGCGTGCCGATGAGGCAGCCCACCGACCCGAGCGCGAGGTAGATCCCCGTGATCGTGCCCTCGGTCAGCGTGAAGCCGAAGAAGTCGACCGCGTCGCCGCGGATGCCGAGGTAGTACTTGACGTAGTACACCGCCGAAGCGCCCCGGATGGAGATGAACAGGCACATCGTGAGGAACACGCCAAGCAGGATCAGCCACGGCCGGCAGGTCAGCAGGTGTGCGAGCTGCGTCGTCAGCGGGGCATTGGTCGCGGCCTGTCCGTTCGCGTCGGCGGGCGGTTCGTCCGAGGTACGCTCGCGCATCACGACAAAGGCAAAGACGAGCGCGGCCACGGCGATGCTGGAGTAGAGGAACGTGGTGAGTTGGAAGCCGGACTGCTTGGCGAGCAAGACCTGATCGTCGGTCATGCCGGCCTCAACCCCGCCCAGGGTCTCGACGAGCTTGAGCGTGAACAGCTGGGCGAACAGCGACGCGACAAACGCGCCGAACATGTACCACGACGAGAGCGTGGTGCGGACGATCGAATCGGAGGAACTCGCCCCGATCATCGCGTTGAGCGGGATGCCGACGGCGGTGTAGGCCAGGCCGAGGATCGAGTAGGTGACGTAGGCGTAGATCAGCTTGCCGGTGTCGTCGAGCGGCGGCGTGGTGAACGCGAGCACGCCCATGACGCCGAACGGCAATGCCGCCCACAGCAACCAGGGCCGGTACCGCCCCCAGCGGGTGCGGGTCTTGTCGGCGAGGATGCCCACGATCGGGTCGTTGATCGCGTCCCAGAGGCGGGTGACCAGGAACATGGTGCCGGCTTGCGTGGCGCTGATCCCGAAGATGTCGGTGTAGAAGAACAGCTGCAGCATCATGAAGAGCTGCCAGTACGTGTTGATCGACAACGCCGACACGGCGTAGCCCGAGCGTTCGACGAGGCTGGGCTGAGGGGACAACGCGGCGCGAGCGGTCTGAGACATCGAAAGGTTCCGGTGAGCGTGGGACGGGGTGCGGAGTCAGGGGGTCAACGCCGGGCGCTGGAATCGGTCTGCTGCGGGAACCAGCGTTTGGCGCGGTAGCGTTCGAGCGTGTCGGCGTGGGCCGGGTCCCGCGCGAGGTTGTCCCAGTCGTGCGGGTCGGCCCGGCGGTCGTACAGCTCTTCGTCGCCGTTGGAGTAGTGGATGTAGCGGAAGTCTTCGTCGATGACCGCTTCGTTGTGGTCTTCCTGGAAGAACACCCGGGCGGGGTGGTCCCACGGCGTGTCGGGGTCGTGCAGGATCGGGGTGATGTCGCGGCCCTCGAGGTCGGCCGGGGCGTCGAGGCCGGCGAGCGAGGCGAAGGTCGGGAACAAGTCGATCAGGCTGACGGTGCGGGTCGTCACGCCCGGCTCGAT
>JBCBSO010000763.1:0-1875 GCA_039819205.1 Actinomycetota bacterium | reverse complement strand
CGCCCTGGTCGCTGGCGGCGGCGGACCCGCGTCGCTCGACCCGATCGAGCATGCGGCAAGTGCCAGCGGCGCGGCGAGAGTCACCGCGAGTCGAGGGACGCGGGTCCGCCGCCGCCAGCGACCAGGGCGCTCACTTCGACCACCGCCGCTCCGAGCACGACGTCCGACGCCGCCGCGCCACCGACCGCGCCGCCGACGACCGCGGCGTCGCTCGAGTACGCAATCGAATGGGCGTCTGCCGGCGACCGAGTCGATCGGGGCCGACTGACGGTGCCGCTCGACTACGCCGACCCCGGCGGGGAAACGATCGAGCTCGAGGTGGCTCGCCATCGAGCCCCTGACGGGAGCCGGGTCGGAGCGATGCTCGTGAATCGTGGCGGTCCCGGCGCCGCGTCGAGCGACATGGCCTATTCGGCCACGAACTGGTTCCCCAGCGAGATCACCGACCGCTTCGACATCGTTGCGTGGGACCCGCGCGGTACCGGTCAGAGCGGTGCGGCCGTCGACTGCATCGACGACGCCGATCACGACCGGCACTTCGCCGAGATCGACATCACCCCCGATGACGACGCCGCTCGTGACGAGCTCGTTGCGCTGGCCGAGGAGTTCGCTGCCGGTTGCGTCGAACGCACAGAGGGTCTGACGTACATCGGCACCACCAACTCCGCCCGCGACATGGACGCAATACGTCAAGCGCTCGGCGAACCCCAGGTGTCGTACTTCGGGTTCAGCTATGGCAGTGCGCTCGGTGCCGCCTGGGCCACATTGTTCCCCGACACGGTGCGCGCCGCCGTGCTCGATGGTGCAACCGACCCATCCGTCGAGCCACTCGAGCGGAGCCGCCAGCAGCTGGTCGCGTTCGAGGAGTCGCTCTCGACGTTTCTCGATGAGTGCGGCGGCGGTTCGTGCGAATTTGCGAACGGTGGAGACCCTGCGGCTGCGCTCGACGAACTGCTGTTGTCACTCGATGCCGAACCCGTGCCGACGGTTGGCGGTCGCGCCGACCTCAATCGGGGCGTGGCGACCACCGGCATCGTGCAAGCGATGTACTCCGACGCCTACTGGCCGACGCTGGAGCGGGCGCTCGAGGACGCAGCGGCGGGCGACGGAAGCGGCTTGCTCGCCCTCCACGACACCTATCACCAACGTGCCGACGACGGCACCTACCCGAGCCTGATCGAGTCGTTCCAGGCAATTACCTGCATGGATCGCGCCGAACGCCTGAGCGTGGAGGAGGCCGACGCCAACGCTGTGGTCCTCACCGACGCTGCGCCGCGGCTCTCCCCGGGCGATGTCGGGTCGTACTTCTGCACGTTCTTCCCCGAGTCGGCCGAGCCGATGATTGACATCACCGGTGTGGGCGCTGGTCCGATCGTGGTGATCGGTACCACCGGCGACCCGGCAACGCCGCTCGGGAGCAGTCAGGCGATGGCCGATGCGCTGGAAGACGGTCGCTTCCTCGTTGTCGACGCCAACCGGCACACGGGATATGGCGTCGACGACTGCGTTGACGGCGCCGTCAACGACTACCTCGTGCAGCTCACCGCTCCCGACGACACCACCTGCCGGTAGCGGCCGAGCCGTCGCCCACGGTCGGGTTCTCGGCGAATGGAACGTCGACAAGCGCCCGCTAACCTCGATCGACGGAAGGCTGCCAGAGCGGACGAATGGGACGGCCTCGAAAGCCGTTGAGGTCCTCGTGGCCTCCGTGGGTTCGAATCCCACGCCTTCCGCCACTGGCCCGCGTGGGTGGCGTTGCCCGGCCGCTGAGCCCCCGGCACTCAGAGTGAGGGCTCCGCCACGTTCCGCTACTGTGGAGCCGATTCCTCTCAAGTCGCCGTTCGCGGCGACCGATACCCGAACGTATGGAATTGG
>JBCBSO010000762.1:0-1878 GCA_039819205.1 Actinomycetota bacterium | reverse complement strand
CGACATTGCTGATGTTGATGATTGGGCTGCTCGTGATGGTGGGCATACGAACCACCCAAGCAGCGCGGCGCGCAGCGCGCTTGGAGACGCCCTGGAGAGCTTGTGAAGATGTCGCCGAGTAGCCGGTGGGGCCGGCTACGGCCGGCGACGCACCGCCAAGAGCGCGCTGCCGGCAAGCAGCATCATCCCGCCAAGCGCGGCGATCTGCCACGCCGTGTCGCCATTGCCGGTCGCCGGGAGCTGCGCGGCCATCGTGGTCGGCGGCGGTGGCGGAGTCGTGGTGGGCGCGGCGGTCGTGGTGGTCGGCTGCGGCCGGTCGTCGTTGGTGATCGTGCACGTGACTTCGCCGAACGGTTCGATATCGAAGGCCGCATCGGCGCCGGGAAGCGCCTCGGTGTCGACAAGGTCGGCGTTCGGCACCTGGGTATCGATCGACGGCGGATCCGGCTGCACCGTGACCACACACGCCACGGTGGCGTCGTACCCGTCCGGGCCGGTCTCGCCGATTCGATACGGACCGATCGGAAGCGCGGTGTCGATGCACGATCCATCGGCGGCGCAGTCACCGGAGGCCTGCAACATGCCGTCGCCCTCCCGGAACACCTCGGCGGTGAAGTCGTCTGGCGTGGCCGAGCCCCCATCGTCGTTCACGACGACCTTCTCGACAACTACTCGGCCGTCGAAGGGTTCGTTGACGATCCGGCAATACACGAATGGCGATGCGCCCGTCGTTTGGAAGTCGGTCGACAGCTGGAACTCGCCGACGCCGTCCGGGAATCGTTCCTCGAGCACATTGCTGCGGCACCACACGGCCGTGGGGAGGAATCCCACCGGCCCGGATTCGCCAAGTTGGTAGTTACCGGCGGGCAACTGTGCAGTGGCACACTCGCCGCCGAAGTTGTTGAGGTCGATGAAGCCATCGTTGTCGAGGCAGAACGCTTCCTCGGGGTCGGTGGCCGTCGCCGCTAGCTCGCCTCCACCGCCGTATACCTCGAGGTCGAAGTCGCTGGTCGGCGCGCCTTGGACGTCTTTGTCGATGAACACCGTGGGCAAGTCGATCCTGATAAAGCACTCAGCGTCGATTCGTCCGATGGTGAACTCGGGGGTTCCGTTCTCGATCATTTCGATGAGTTGGTTGCCGTCGAAACACGATGCGCTGATGCCGGACCCGGCAGGTACCCCGTCGATGCCGATGGTGTAGGCGCCGAACACCGCAGTGCACTGCACGGACCATTGCGCGAGCAGGGCGCTATTGGGCGCCTCCGCAGGATCGGTGGTGGTCGTGCACGGCTCGCCGGGCAGGAGCTCGTTGTTGCTGTCGTACAGCTCGACGGTGGCGCCTTCCAGCACCTGCAGTGCATTGGCACCCGTGGCGGACACCGAGACGTTGACCAATCCGGCCAACGAGACGTCGCCCGCCGTCGCCGCGCCCGCAGGCGCCGCTGATACGGCCAAGAGTCCGGCAACTGCCGCCACGACCATGCCCCATCGGCGCCGTGATCGTGGGATCGCATCGCCGCCGACATCAGCGCTGCTCATCGGTTCCTCCCGGTGTGTGTCCGTCCGTTGGGATGCTCAAGTGTGACAGATCGCGAAACACCGCGGTGACATCACCGGACCAAAACACCGGTGAGCGAACACGCCGCCGACCACGTCCACTTCCCGCACCGCAGCAGAGCGACCAGCGGTGTCTCAGCTGGGGGTGAACGTGACGGGAAGGTGGGCAGGCCCGTAGATGGCGGTGGTCGAGGGCTTCCATGTGACCGCACCATCGATTGCCAGGTCCGGCATGCGCTGGGCGAGGAGCGGGAGCGCCTCTTGCAGCTCGGCGCGGGCAAGGGACGCACCGAGGCAGTAGTGAATGCCGGAGCCGAAGGT
>JBCBSO010000761.1:0-1882 GCA_039819205.1 Actinomycetota bacterium | reverse complement strand
TTGCTGGCGCAGACCGACGGATCGTTGTGCCTCTCGACGTCGTCGGCATCGGCCAGCTTCGGGGTCGCGGACATGGCGGTGTACTCGGCCACCAAGCATGCGATCCGTGGTTTCACCGAAGCGCTGGCGGTCGAGCTGAATTCATCCGGCGTGCGCGTTGCCGACGTGCTGCCGGGAATCATCGATACAGCGATGCTCCCCGACGATGCGTCGGAACTGTTCCCGACGACGGGGCCGTTTCGGATCATCTCGCCTGCCGTGGTGGCCGAGACCGTGTGGGACGCGTACCACGGGGATTCGTTGCACTGGTTCGTTCCCGCAGAGTTGCAGTCGATCGATGTCGACGTGCGCGTCGATCCCGACGCCGCGCGCGATGCTCGGCTCAAGGGGCCGCTGAACTAGGCGGACAGGCTGTCGTCGCTCGATGTGGCGTGGACTCTGGCCGGTAGCATCGAGCGATCCCATTCGGGCGCATAGCTCAGTTGGCTAGAGCGCTTCCCTTACAAGGAAGATGTCGGGGGTTCGAGTCCCTCTGCGCCCACCATCTAGCAGGTAGTTCGTGACGATTGTCCGCTGTGCAGTGGTTCGAGGTGCACTCTGGTGCACTCTGGCCGCGCAACCGCTAGGGGGCTGATGAACCAGGCGCAGAGAAAGCCGGGCCGAGTGTCAAGCGTTCCAGGATCTTGATCGGGCTAGCGATCAGTAGCTCGGCGTTGGGATGGCTGGGCAGTACGCGACTCCAGTAGAGCGTTGGGTCTGCCACTTGGGTCAGGTCGGCGCAGAACGTGGTAGCTGTCGGGTCGAGGATTTCGACCCGATAAATGAGGTCGCTCCAGCGCGTAGGTTGTGCGCTGAGAAACGTAACTGCGTTGCTCTCGGAGGGAGCGGCATACACGCAGGACAACCTGCTCGGAGCTTGGGGATGATGCTTGGTCCGGTAGTTCTCGAGGAGGGTCTCGCGGTTGTACAGATTGTGCTGCTGGCCGTACCGACGGATCACGCGGCCAAAGTTGCCCGGCTCGATCACTGCGCCAGGCTCGAGAAGCACGCCAGCGCAGTGGAAGACCGGAATGGCCTGCGCTGCGCCTGTCGGTGCCGGAAACATCCGTTTGAGCCTAGGTGCGCGGCGTTCGACGGCGCTGGGTTTGTTGACTGGTGCATAGAGCAGTGTCTACGGTCATCGCGTCAACAACTGAGTGACCCGGGCGCCGCTGGAACGGCCCCGGGTCTGGCCGAGCACAACGGAGGTGCCCGACATGACCAACGTAGACACGCGACCCTCGCGTCCCAGGGATGATCGTCGCGAAGTCGACTCGACGATCGATGTGTCGTCAGATCCAGCGTGGGTGGACACTCGCCACGCCGCGAAGCTGCTGAACCTTCGACAGAACACCGTGAGCGCGATGGCGCGCTGCGGGAGGCTCGGGCCGAGCGTCCGTTCGAACATGCGCGACGGCCTGCGCACGCAAATGACGCGCTTTGTCACGTTGGAAGGAATCGATAGCTACCTGCGGTCGCCGCACGTACGGGAGCGTCGAGCGCGGGTCGAGTGCCGTCACGAGCTCGCCGTGGCCGAGGCAGCGGACCGCGGACGCCTCGCGTTTGGGCCGGCGGCAGATTGGCTCGGCGCGACGCTCGGGCGTCCCCCTTCGCCGGCAGATGCTGCCATCACGTTTGGGGTTGAGCGACAGAACATCTGGGCGGCCAAGACCCGCGGCCTGTCCGTGTGGACGGCGGACACATGGGCGGTTCGAGCTGGCGAGCACCCTTGCTTCATCTGGGGTGAACAATGGTGGGTCCTATGCGCCGAGGAGTAGAGCACCCAGAAAGCCACGAGCTGCCGCGCAAGGCATGGCGGATCTCCGAGCTAGCCGAGATGTAT
>JBCBSO010000760.1:0-1895 GCA_039819205.1 Actinomycetota bacterium | reverse complement strand
GCACTCGTCGATTGGCCGGGAGCGATCGTGCTCGTCAGTCATGACACCGAGTTCGTGCGGGCCCTCGATCCGACCAAGGTGCTGCAGATGCCCGAGGGTCAGCTCGATTACTTCTCCGACGACTGGCTCGAGCTCGTCAGCCTCTCGTAGGCGGGGGCTCGCGCTCCAGGCCGGGGAGCAGCATCGCCACGATGCCGTCGGCATGGGCCTCGACGAATCCCGTGTCGGTGGGCTCCACGTCAGAGAGCATCCGAAGCTCGCGGGCATTCACGAAGGGCAGCGAGGCTGCGCCCACGAGCACGTAGTGGATTGCTGCCGAGTCGATTGGGGCGGCGATGTCGGCGTCGACCAGTTGGTTCCAGATCGCGATGGTGCCATCGTGCAGCGGCCGAACGTGGCGGTCGACCATCCACTGCAGCCGCTCACTGCCGGCCATCGCCTCATGCACGATGATCCGATTGAGTTCTGGGCGTCGGGCGGCGAACCGAACGAAGCGACGGATCGATGCCGCGAAGTCGGCGGCGAGCGCCGGTGCGTCGTCGGTTGCGATCGGGATGGGGGCGAGCGCCTCGGCGAGTTCGCCGAAGAGGCGATCGACGGCGGCGGCCCAGAGCGCCTCTTTCGACTCGAAGTGGTAGTTGATCTGCGGTTGATGTGCGTCGGCCCGCTGGGCGATCGCCCGAGTCGACGCACCGTCGAAGCCCTTGGCGGCGAACTCGTGCAATGCGGACTCGAGGAGCTCCGTACGCAGATCGTGGCGCGTGCGCCGCTGGGCTCGTGTCGTCTTCGTCATGTCAGTCGAATGTTATCGCTCGATAATATCTGTTATCATCCAATAATATGAAGCTGCTTCCGCTTGCCGATGCACCCTTTGTCCCGCCGACCGACCGCGACATGTTGCCGTCCGAGCGTCGCGAGTTCGTGCGCACCCACCGCACGTGCGTGTTCGGGTTCGCCCGCCAGGCTGATGGTCCGGCGATGTCGATCGTGTACTACATCCCGACCGACACCGGAGAGTTGCTCGTGTCGACGATGCGCGATCGAGGCAAGGCAAAGGCCGTCGTTCGCAACGAGAAAGTCAGTCTGTGCGTTCTCGACGAGACGTGGCCGTTCAGCTATCTCCAGGTGTACTGCGACGCGGTCGTCGATGACGACCCCGATCTGGTGGTCGACACGATGATGGCGGTCGCCGGCCGGATGTCGGGCGAACCGCTCGGCGACGACGCCCGCCCGATCGTTGCCGAAATGGCGCGGCAAGAGGACCGCATCGTGCTGCGGTGCACCCCGTACGAGACCTTCGCCCAACCGCCGCGTCACCTCCACGAGAACGACCAGGAGGAGAAGATCACCCACTGGGTGTCGGGCTCGGTTTCCTGGGACGCAGCTGACCCCAGCTGAACGCGGCCCGGCATCGCCGCCCGCTGGCTCGCCCTAGTGTGCGGCGATGGCCGGCTTCACCACCCTCGTCGACGAGCGCGGCATCGCCACGGTCACGCTCGACAACCCGCCGATCAACCTGCTCGACCTCGACCTGTTCCTCGGCTTGGCTGGTGAGTTCGACCGGCTGGCGAACGACGACGCGACGCGGGTCGTCGTCATCGAGTCGGCCAGTCCTGAGTGGTTCATCGCCCACTTCGACGTCGGCGTCATCCAGCACCTGCCGACAGAGGTGCATCCCGACGACCCGCCCAACACGTTTCATCAGATGTGTGAGTCGTTGCGCACCATGCCCAAGCCGACGATCGCCGCGATCGACGGGCGGGTCGGCGGAGGGGGGAGCGAGCTGGCGCTGAGCTGCGACATGCGATTCGCCACACCCGAGTCGACGCTCAGCCAGCCCGAAGTCGCGCTGGGGATCATTCCGGGTGGTTCGGGCACGGTGCGGTTGCCGCGCC
>JBCBSO010000759.1:0-1903 GCA_039819205.1 Actinomycetota bacterium | reverse complement strand
TGATGGGTGCGGGTAAGTCGACGGTCGGACGGCTACTGGCCAAGCGTCTCGATCGGCAGCTCTTCGACAGCGACCGGATGATCGAGGAACGCACGGGCCGAACGGTGCGCGAGATCTTCGCTGCCGACGGCGAGGATGCGTTTCGTGCGCTCGAGACCGAGGTATTGCTCGATGGGCTGGCGGGGACACCGCCGGCGGTCATCGCCGCGGCCGGCGGAGTCGTCCTGCGCCCCGAGAATCGCGCGGCACTGTGCGGTGACCGGAGTTACGTCGTGTGGTTGAGCGCGCCGATCGATGTGCTTGCCGATCGTGTGGTCAACGGTGCGCACCGTCCGTTGCTCGATGACGACCCGCGCGCCGCGCTCGAGCGCCTCGACGAGGTGCGCGAACCGCTGTACCGCGAAGTGGCCGACGGTGTCGTCTCGGTGAGCGGGCGCAGTCCGAACGAGGTCGTGCAGGCGGTGGTCCGATGCTGCGGGTGACGGTTCCCCTGGGGGATCGCTCGTACCCCGTGCTCGTCGGCCGCGGTGCCGTCGGTGAGGTCGCCGAGCTCATGCCCGCGGCTGCTCGACGGGCCGTGATCGTCACCCAGGAGGGCGTGCCGTTGTCGGCGCAAGTGGCCGACGCGCTCGCGGCCGCCGGGATCACCGCCGCGGTTCGCACGATCGGCCAGGGTGAAGCGGCCAAGTCGCTGGCCACGATCGGCGACCTCTCGTCGTCGTTCGCCGAGGTCGGGCTGACCCGCCACGACGTCGTGGTCGCCGTCGGCGGGGGCATGGTCACCGACGTCGCCGGTTTCGCCGCGGCCTGTTGGCATCGCGGGACGCCAGTCGTGCACGTGGCCACGTCGCTGCTGGCGATGGTCGACGCCGCAATCGGGGGCAAGACCGGCGTCAACTTGCCCCAAGGGAAGAACTTGGTAGGTGCGTTTTGGCAACCGAGCGGCGTGATCTGCGACCTCGATGCACTCGACACGCTGCCCGAGCGAGAGTGGCGCTGTGGACTCGGGGAGATGGCCAAGTATCACTTCCTCACCGGCGACGATCTGCTGGCGCTCGAACTCGATGAGCGCATCGCCCGGTGTGTCGAGATCAAAGCCGAGGTGGTCGCCGCCGACGAGCGCGAAGGCGGCCAGCGGGCCCTCCTCAACTACGGCCACACATTCGCCCATGCGTTGGAGATCGCCACCGAGCATCGCATCGCTCACGGTGAAGCCGTGGCCATCGGATTGTTGTTCGAGGCCGAGTTAGCCGCCGAGCTGGGACGTATCGACGATGGGCGCGTTGACGACCACCGCCGGGTGGTCATCGAGGCGTACGAGCTCGGTCACGAGCTTCCCGCCGGGTTGGATGGCGACGGGCTGATGGCGCTGATGCAACGCGACAAGAAAGCGTTGACCGCGTTGACGTTCGTGCTCGATGGCGCGGACGGTCTCGAGGTCGTCGCCGACGTACCCGAAACGGCGGTACGCGCAGTGCTCGACCGGGTGCTCTAGCGATGGCCCAATTCGCCGACATCGACTACGCATCGCGGGTCGCATCGTTGCGTCAACGTCTTCCGCTGGGGAACGGATGCGACGCCGTGTTGCTGCTCGACCTGGTCGACCTGCGCTGGCTCACCGGCTTCACCGGCTCGAACGGATGGGCGGTGCTTCGTGCCGACGACCTGGTGCTCGGTACCGATGGGCGATATCGCGATCGAGCGGCTGCAGAGACGGCAGCCTCCGGCGCCACCGTTGTGGCCGAAACCGACCGGGCCAAGCTGCACGAGCGGTTGGTGGACGCCCTCCGCTCGGCCACGCGCGTCGCGCTCGATCCGGGCACCACGGCCTATGCCCGCTGGACGTCGCTCGACAGTGACGTTTCTCTCGAACCGACGGACTCGCTCGTTCGCGTGCAGCGGC
>JBCBSO010000758.1:0-1906 GCA_039819205.1 Actinomycetota bacterium | reverse complement strand
TGGGGCCCGAAGATCACCGAGTACTACGGCTCGACCGAAGGCTCGGTGATCACGCTGATCGACGCCGAGCAGTGGCTGGCCAAAGGCGGCAGCGTCGGGCCCCCGATGGACAACGTGGAGATCATGGTCGTCGACGATCAGGGCAACCACCTCGGGCCGAACGAGGAGGGCACGCTCTACTTCCGCAACAAGATGGGGATGGACTTCGAGTACCACAACGCCCCGGAGAAAACCGCCGAGGCCCATCTCGAACCTGGCGTGTTCACGACCGGCGACGTCGGCTACGTCGACGACGACGGCTTCTTGTGGCTCAGCGATCGCAAGATCGACATGATCATCTCTGGCGGCGTCAACATCTACCCGGCCGAAATCGAGGGCGTACTCGGCGGCCACGACCTGGTCGCCGACGCGGCGGTGATCGGCGTGCCCAACGAGGAGTTCGGCGAAGAGGTCAAAGCGGTAGTCGTTCCCAACGACGGGGTGGAGGCCGACGACGAGCTGCGGTCGATCCTCGCTGCGTTCTGCCGTGAAGAACTGGCGGGGTACAAGTGCCCGCGCTCGTTCGACTTCGCGGTCGCCCTCCCCCGCACCGGGACCGGAAAGATCCAGAAGCGCACACTGCGCGCGCCGTACTGGGAAGGATCGGGCCGGCAGATCTAGCCGGACGACATCGTGCACAGCTCATCATCCACACACTCGGACGCACGCAGCCGAGGAGCGCTCAGATGGCATTGTTAGAGACCCGCGACCTCACGGTCACGTTCGGCGGATTGAACGCCAACGATCGCGTCAACCTGCAGGTCGAGCAGGGCTCGTTCGTGGGACTGATCGGCCCCAACGGGGCGGGCAAGACCACCTTCATCGACGTGTTGACCGGGTTCGTGCCAGCGTCGTTCGGCCTGGCCACGTTCGCCGGTCACGACCTACTCGCGATGAAGCCACATCAGCGCGCCCGAGCCGGCCTCGCCCGCACGTTCCAGTCACTTGAGTTGTTCGACGATCTCACGGTGGAAGACAACCTGCTCGTCGCCGCGGAGCGGCTTCCGTGGTATCGCTTCCTCCAAGACTTCATAAACCCGGGCCGGTCGACCGGCGTCGACGAACGAGTCTCGTGGGCGCTCGACGTGCTCGATCTCGGCGACTTCCGCCACGCCAACCCGAGCGACCTGTCGCACGGCCAGCGCAAGCTCGTTGGCGTTGCGCGGGCACTCGCCGCGCAACCCCGGCTTGTGCTGCTCGACGAACCCGCCGCCGGTCTCGACACCGCCGAGAGCCACGTTCTCGGCGGTCGGCTGCGCTCGTTCCTCGACCACGACATCACGGTGTTCCTCATCGATCACGACATGGGCCTGGTGCTCAACGTGTGCGACTACATCTACGTGCTCGACTTCGGCAAGATCATCGCCTCGGGTACGCCCGAGGAGATTCGCGCTCACCCGGCGGTGATCGAGGCGTATCTCGGCGAGCAAGCAACCGACCTGCAAGAGGCTGGCGCACAAGAAGCGCGCACCGTCGAGGAGGGCACGTCATGACCGCTGTCTCCACCGCGTCCGAGGGCCGCGACGCCGCAGCCCTCACACCACAAAGACACCTGCACCGGCCTTCGCGTGCCAAATGAAGCCGGATGCTTCGAAGGGGATGCGACTATGGTCTTTTTAACGAATTTCCTTGAGTCTGAGGATGGGGCAGTCACGGTCGATTGGGTCGTGCTAACAGCTGCAATTATCGGTTTGGGTTTGGTTGTGATCACGACAGTTGCCGGTGGTGCGACTGATGTGTCCGACAGCCTGGGCGCATCGTTGAACGATGCCACGCCACCCGCCGCAACAATGCCGGTCTTCTAAAAATCCGACCACGGGACGTTTCCTCACATTTTCGGATTTCGTCCACGGTTTCGCCATAATGC
>JBCBSO010000757.1:0-1909 GCA_039819205.1 Actinomycetota bacterium | reverse complement strand
GTCGACACGCTCGACCTATGTCGCCAAACAGCTGACCAACGGCACCACGTACGAGTGGCGCGTGTTGGCCAGCAACGGCGATGGCGACAGTCCGTGGTCGAACACGGTGTTCGTCACTCCCGCCCCAATGGTCCCGAGCCGCGTCCGGCTCGTGCGTGCGGTCACCGGTGGTGGACTCGTTCGACTGCAATGGCGCAGCGTGTCCGGGCGTGGTGCGGCGATTCAGCGGTACCGCATCGAGCGGCGCACGCCTGGCGGGGCGTGGGGCACGCCGGTCAACGTGGTCGGAACGACGACCACCGCAACAATCACCGGCGTCGCCGCCGGAACACAGCTCCAGTTCAGAGTGCGTGCCGAGAACTCTGTTGGTGCCGGAGCCTGGTCCTCGCCGATCCCCGTCACCGTCGACGGCAGCGGAACCGTGCCCGATCCCGTCGCCGGCGTGGTCGTGACCCCGAGCGATGGCGTGCTTGCCGTCTCGTGGCCAGCGCCGAACGACGGCGGGTCCGCGCTGATTCGCTACGAAGTGCAGATTCGCACCGGCGGCGGGTCGTTCGGTGGAACGCGCAACGTCGCTGCCGATCAGCTGGCCACCGAGTACTCCGGTCTGACCAATGGCGTCACGTACGACGTGCGCGTCCGCGCCCTCAACGTGGTGGGTCCGGGGGACTGGTCGACGCCCGCATCGGGGAGTCCGGCTCCATGACCATCACCCCGCGTCCCCCTCGCCGGTGGTCGAGGATCGGAGCGGCCGTGCTCGCCGGCGCCCTCATCACCGGTGGCGGTGTGATCGCCGCGCAACGCGACTCGTTGTCGATCGAGGATGTGACGGCCGAGGATGTGGCGACCGATGCGCCAGCCGAGCCCGCCGACATGCCGTCGTCCGGTACGCCAGGCGATGGCGAGGGATCCCTCGGTGCGTCGGATCGGGCAACGCAACAACGGAGTATCACCGACCCGTCGGGCGACGCCGACTTCGCGTGGTCCGACATCGTTAGCTCGTCACTGTCGATCGACGACGAGGGCAACGCCACTGCAACCGTGGTGCTCGAAGAATGGACGTCGCCGACGAGCGACGATTGGGTGTTCGGCGACACCAACGCTGGATGGCCGCTCGACGTTGATGGCGACGGGAGCGCCGACGCCGATGTGCGGCTCGGCGTGGTCGACGACGAATTCACCGCAGCGGTCGTGCGCAACGGGACGGTTCGCTGCATCGGCGACGCCGCGTCCGACAGCGGTGCCAAGTCGTACTCGGCGACGTTCTCCATCGCCTGCGTGGGAAACCCCGAGTCGCTGCGGTTTCGCTCCGGGTTCGAATTCGACGACGTCACGTTCGACCTCCAGGCCAGTGACGTGGGCCCCGACTCGGGGTGGTCTGCCGAGGTCCCGAACCCGGCCTTTGTCGCGCCGCTCGTCACGATCGACCCGGCCCGTTTGTACGACTCGCGCGAGGGTCCCGGCCGCCGTGCTCCCGGGACGGTGACCGAGATCGACGTCACCGGTGTTGGTGGCGTGCCCGACGACGCGCTTGCGGTGCTCCTCAACGTGACCGCCGTTGTCCCTGACCTTGCGGGGTTCATCACCGTCTTCCCGTGCGGGACCGAGCGCACCGAGACGTCGAGCCTCAACTATCAGCCGGGGAAGACGCGCCCGAACGCGGTGCTCGCCAAGGTTGGTGCTGATGGCACGGTGTGTGTGTACAACCTGCGCGGTCTCGATCTCGTTGTAGACGTGAATGGCTACGTGCCCCGACTGTCCGATGTGGTCCCGCTCGCGCCCGAGCGGGCGTACGACTCGCGCGAGGGCTCGGGAACCCGTGAGGCCGGCACCGTCACCGAGGTCGACCTCGCCGGACAGTTCGGGATCCCGAGCGATGCCGCTGGCGTGATCCTGAACGTCACTGCGG
>JBCBSO010000756.1:0-1915 GCA_039819205.1 Actinomycetota bacterium | reverse complement strand
GGTTGTTGTTCGGATCGTCGAGGTGCATGTCGGGCGGCTCTTGCTCGTGCGCCCAGATCAAGGTGCCACCTTCGCCGCCGGCAGCGGTGTCGTCCGAACCGCCGGAGTCTCCCCCTTCGGTGGTTTCGGTCGTGTCACCGCCTTCAGTGGTCTCGGTGGTACCACCGGCTTCGGTGGTGGCAGTCGTGCCCTCGCCGCTGTCGCCGTCGTCATCGTCGCTGCCACAAGCGGCAGCAACGAGCGCGGCCGCAGCTGCGAGCGCGAGGAGCTTGGTGCTCCGTCGTGTGCTGTTCACGTAGTTGTCCTCCTGGATGGAATACCTAATTACGGGAGTGCGGTTGCACCATGGGAACCGCCCGCGCCAAAGCGCGGCGTTCAACCATGGGGCGGCCGTGATCCCTCCCGTGGTGAATCAGGGGTGCGAAGACCCTAGCAGCGCGTCAATGTCGAGAAACAGGCACAACCTGTTTCAGCTGTGTGAAATCACTTGCGTCACACACTGTGTCAACAACTGCGGGCCGACTGGCGTGGCCCGGTCGAGTCGCGACCGCCAGCATGTCAGCGCGCGGCCGCGGCGAACTCGATGATGCGGGCGAAGTCCTCGGGATGCAGGCTGGCACCGCCGACGAGTGCGCCGTCGATATCTGGTTGGCCCATCAGCTCTTCGGCGTTGCCGGGCTTCACCGAGCCGCCGTACTGAATCCGCACGGCCGCTGCCGTGTCGGCATCAGCCAGTTCAGCGACTCGCCCGCGGATCGACGCACACACCGCCTGCGCATCGGCGGCAGTGGCGTTGACCCCGGTGCCGATCGCCCAGATCGGCTCGTAGGCGATGACGATCTTGGCGATCTGCTCGGGAGAACGATCGGTGAACGCGGCGGTCACCTGCCCGAGCACCTTGGCCTCGGTGTCGCCGGACTCGCGTTCCACCAACGACTCGCCGACACACACGATCGGCGTCATTTCGTACTTCATGATGGCCCCGACCTTGCGGTGCACCATCTCGTCGGTTTCTCCAAACAGCTCACGGCGCTCGCTGTGGCCGACGATCACGTAGCGCACGTTCAGCTTCTCGAGGAACGCCGGCGACACCTCGCCGGTGAACGCGCCCGCATCTTCGAAGTGGCAGTGCTGTGCGCCGAGCGCGAAGTCGAACTCCTCGCTCTCGATCACGGTTTGCACCGAGCGCAGGTCGGTGAATGGTGGGTGCACGCTGACCTCGATGCTCTCGTACACCTCTTTCGGCGTCACATAATGCAGCTTCTGGACGGTCTGGATGGCCTCGAAGTGGTTGAGGTACATCTTCCAGTTGCCAGAGATCAGCGGTGTGCGTGCGCTCATCATGAACCCCTTAATGCTTCGAGCCCGGGAAGGTCGCCGTGTTCGAGCAGCTCGAGGCTCGCTCCCCCACCGGTCGATACGTGGTCGACGTCATGATCGAAGCCGAACTGCGCCAACGCAGCGGCCGAGTCGCCGCCGCCGACCACGGTGAACGCCTTCGTCTCAGCCATCGCCTCGGCGATCGTGCGCGTGCCAGCGGCGAACCGCTCGTCTTCGAACATGCCCATCGGACCATTCCAGAACACCGTACGGGCGTCCATGATCACGTCGGTGAACGCCGCTGCGGTCCCGGGACCGACGTCGAATCCCTTACATCCGTCCGGCAGTTGCGTACCGAAGGTGGCGAACTCACCACGCGGGTCGACCCCGGTGATGTCCTCGGGCAGGTGGATGGCGGGGCCATCGCTGGCCGATCGTGCCAGCAGGCGGGCGCACGTGTCGACCATGTCGGGTTCGAACAGCGAGTCGCCGATCGACTTGCCCTGCGCGGCGAAGAACGTGAAGCACATCGCCCCGCCGATCACGAGCGAGTCGACCACGCTCATCAGCGCCTCGACCACCCCGAGCTTGTCGG
>JBCBSO010000755.1:0-1916 GCA_039819205.1 Actinomycetota bacterium | reverse complement strand
CGGTGGTGTGGCTGGCGACCGACGTGGCCGCCCGACGAGTCGCATGGCAGATGGCGCTCGTCGCCGCAGTGCGCATCGGAGCATTGAGCCTGGCCGTCTCGGTGTGGTGGATCGTCGCGCTGCGCGTCCAAAGCGCCTACGGCCTGCCGATCCTCGAGTACACCGAGACGTACCAGACCGTCGGCGCGGCCAGCACGCCCACCGAGGTGCTGCGCGGGCTGGGGTACTGGTTCTTCTACGGCGGCGATCGTCTCGACCCGTGGGTCCAGCCGTCGACGACGTACATCGATCAACCGTGGATGATCGCACTCGGACTTGCCCTCGCCACGTTGTCACTGCTCGGCTTGCTGCGCGCTGTGCACGCCAGAGGCCATGCAGTGGTGCTGCTGCTCGTCGGGCTGGTCGTCAGCGTCGGCGCGGCGCCACTCGGCGACTCGTCGGTGTACGGCGCACTCTTCGAGACGTTCGCCACCGAAACCACCGCGGGACTCGCGTTGCGTTCCACTCCACGCGCCGCGCCACTGGTGATCTTGGCGATGGCGATGGGCCTCGGCGCCGCCAGCCAGTGGCGGCCGACGGGTGCCGCCGCGGAACGCGCATCCCTCCTCCGAGCCGCTGGGGCGCTCCCCGTCGCACTCGTCGTCGCACTGACGATCCAGATGTTTCCGTGGTTCAGCGGTTCGGCGACGTCCGACTCCATCCTGCGCGATGAGACCCTGCCGGCCCACGTCACCGATCTCGCCGAGTGGCTCGACTCCGCGGGCACCGGACGGGTGTATGAGCTTCCGGGCGCCGACTTCGGGAACTATCGGTGGGGAGGCACCGTCGATCCCGTGCTCCCGGGGCTGATCGATCGGCCGTACCTCGCACGCGAGTTGGTGCCGCAGGGCGGCGCGGCGACTGCCGAACTCTTGGGAGCGATCGAACGGCGCTTGTCCGACGGTTGGCTCGAACCAGCGGTACTGCCCACGCTGGCCGCCTTGTTCGCCGTGGAGACCATCGTCGCTCGCAACGACCTTGAACACGAGCGCTACCGGTTGGCCCGTCCTGGTCCGCTGTGGACCGACCTGACCACGGCGCTGGGCGAGCCCGCATACGTCGGGCCGACGACGACTGACGTCACCGAAATCCCGCTGCTCGACGAGCTGACCTTCGCCCGACCAGACGCCGCCGAGGAGTTTCCCGTCGTTGCTGCGTTCGACCTCGGCGATGCCGCCCGGGTGCGCGCGGTCGACGCATCCGCGCCGACCATCGTCGCCGGCAACGCCGAAGCGCTTGTCGATCTGGCGGCACTGGGAGTGCTCGAGGTCGAGCACCCGGTGCTCTACGCAGCGACGCTCCACGACGTGGCGCTCGCCGACGAACTGGACCCAGCGATGCTCGGCACCGATCCCCGCTGGGTCGTGTCGGATACCAATCGCAAGGAAGGCCGGCGGTGGTCCACGATCGGCTCCAATCTCGGCGCTCTCGAGGCGGAAGGTGACCTCGTCCTCGACGACGACCCACGCGATGCGCGATTGGCAGTGTTCGACACAGTCGACGGACAACAGACCACCGCGGCCCACCGCGGTGACGTCACCGACGTTCGGGCGAGCTACTACGGCAGCCCCGTGGTGTACACGGCCGAGGACGCTCCGTGGTTCGCCATCGACGGTGATCCCGCCA
The DNA here is from genome assembly GCA_039819205.1 of Actinomycetota bacterium. Lineage (GTDB taxonomy): Bacteria > Actinomycetota > Acidimicrobiia > Acidimicrobiales > Ilumatobacteraceae > JABSQH01. Next base: position 251 of record JBCBSO010000755.1, on the reverse strand, counting down.
CCGCATGGCGTGCTGGAGTGTTCGAGCCCCCACAGGGACTCACGTGGGAGGTCGACCTGCGCAACCCCGCAGTAACCGACCAGCTGACGCTCCTCCAGCCCACCACGGGCGCGACCAGCCGCTTCATCACCGAGGTACGGGTCACCCTCGATCCCGATGGCGACAACCCCACGTCGTTCGATGTCGCCCTCGACGACACATCACGCAGCGTTCCCGGCCAGACGATCGTGCTGCCGAGCGCCGGCTACTCG
>JBCBSO010000754.1:0-1920 GCA_039819205.1 Actinomycetota bacterium | reverse complement strand
AGTCGCCTGTGTGCTCGACCACTCCCCGCACGATCGCGGCCATCATCGTGCCACCTTGTGGTGTCGTGGGCAGCACAGCTGTCCCAGCGGTCACAGTGGCGTTGTCCTTCACCGGGCGCTCGGCCACGCTCGTCGACTCCGTCGGCGCCGCCGTCGATGATGGAGGCGGTGCTGCCGCGTCGTCAGTGCTACAGGCCGCCACAAGTCCTAGGGCGGCGACGGCGATCCAGCGGCTCATCATCGGTTCGACGCTGGTGCAGGCTCGCCGGTTCGCCGGGTGCGGAGATTTCTCAACGATCGTTTGAGACGATTCGGGTGAGTTCGAGCTTTGTCATGGGTGTGGAGTCATTGGAAACACGAGTGAACACAGCGAGCGATCGCTTTGCTGCGTTCGCCAGCGATGCGGGTGTTCGCCTTCGTCAGGTGCTCGTTGGTCAGCACGGCGTCGATGTCGGGGTCGACCTCACGGCCGATGCCCTGGCGTACGCGTGGGAGCACTGGAGGCGGATCGAGCCGATGGACAATCCCGTCGGCTACCTGTACCGGGTCGCGCAGAGCACGAGTCGGCGGCATCGCCGCTGGGCCCGTCCGGCCGTGTTTCCACCCGAACGCCACGACGATGATGCACCGTTCGACATCGGCCTGCATCAAGCACTTGCGGCACTGCCCGAACGCCGCCGCACGTGCGTGGTGTTGGTGCACGTCTACGACTGGTCGTACGCCGAGACCGCTGACGCGGTTGGCGTGACCGTGGCCGTCGTTCGCAACGAAGTGCATCGGGGTCTCCGACAACTTCGCAACGAGCTAGGAGGTTCGTGATGATTGAGCTGGAAGATCGCCTGCGCAACTACCGCACGGTGCTCGACGATGCGATCGCAGAGCGTGCGGACGAACTCGAGGGCGCACCCCTCTCCCCAGTCGACGCGCCGAGTCGCAACGAGCCCGGACCGTCAGCGAACCGCGTCTGGCTGTTCGCCGCTGCGGCCCTTGTGCTGTTGATTGGCGGGTTCGTGGTGGTGGCGCAGCGCCAAGCGACCTCGACAAGTGGTGGCGAAGTCAGCATCGCGGTGCACTATTCAGATGACGTCGGTTCGCTCGAATTGGACCCTGTTCCCGCGATTCCAGTGGTGACGCCGGCGCCGACAACCGTTCCCGCGGCTGGTGCGCCTGTCGACGCGTTGGCGATCGGCGACTCGGTGATGCTCGGCGCCGCCCCCGAGCTACAGGACCGAGGATTCACCGTCGATGCCACCGAGTCGCGGGCGTTCGTCAACGGTCTCGACGTGTTGCTGGCGCTCGCCGAAGGTGGTCGGCTCGGCGATGTGGTCGTGGTCCACCTCGGAACCAACGGCCCGATCGGCGACGCTGATCTCGACCGTGCGGCGATGGCGCTCGGCGAGGTGCCGAACGTGGTGTTCGTCACGAACGACCTGCCCGCGAGCTACAACTACGCCGAGGGCAACAACGAGCTGATCCGGGCACTTCCGGAACGATGGCCGAACGTGACCGTCCTCGACTGGGCCAACCTCGCCGGCATGTGTCCTGGCGACTGCCTCTACGACGACCAGATCCACCTCCGTCCAGTGGGTCAGGAGTACTACGCCGACCTGGTCGCCGGGGCGGTTGGCGGCGGGTCCTGACTCGCCCCGATGTTGCGGCTGAATCCGATCACCCGCACCTGACCGGCGCTCCTACTGTGACGACATGGCTGAGCTGTCGCAGGAGCAAGCTGAGGAGTTCGTCGGCGCGGTCGTGCAGCTGGCGTCGATGGCCGACCGGGTACTGCCGAAGCGAGCGTCGCCGCTCACCCAGCGGCTGCGTGATCATCTCGGCGACGACGTCGGCGACGATGTCTCGAGCACATCGATCAACGTCCCGGTGATCGAACGGGCCAACTGAACGTTGACCCGTTCGATCACC
>JBCBSO010000753.1:0-1924 GCA_039819205.1 Actinomycetota bacterium | reverse complement strand
TGCGCGTCGAGGTACTCGAGCCCGGCCGCAACGGCGGCGTCTTGGGCCTGTGTCACCGCAAGTGAGACACCGGGATCGCCGAGTGCGTACAACACGGACACGGACTTCGGCGCCGAGAACGTCGCATCGAACGCGTTGACCGACCTGGCCGACGGTGCCCGACCAAGCAGCATCGCATCCGGAGCAATGCGAGCTTCCAGCAGTCGGGCGGCGTCGTACTCGGTGACGTCAGCGCCCAACGTGGCGCCGACCAAGTCGGCGCGGCCCATCCAGCGGCCGGGGGATTCGCCTTCGCCGGCGTAGTAATCCTCGAGACCAGCAGCAACGGAGTCTTGGTAGTACCGCCAGTTCCCGGCGCCGACCTTCCCGACGCTCAACACTGCGGGACCTCTACGGGGACACGGCGTACGGCGGCTCTGGCATCTTCAGTGCAAATGTCTGGACTGAGATGGCAACGCTGACCGGGAAGTGGGAACACGATGACCACCCGATCAGGACTCGAAGAAGAGCGAGAGCTGATCCGACGAATCGGACTGAGCGTGGGCACTCACAGACGACATCGGAGCGAGACGATCAGCGACTGGAGACGAGGTGCTTGTGATCGACATGACGGCCGAGGGGATCGACAGCCGGTACGAGCCGGAACCGAAGCCGCCAGCGGTCGTGCGCGACTGACGGACCTCGACCACGCCGAGCTCCTGAAGCCGAGTCGTCGCGCGATGCACGGTGTCCTTCGCCAACCCCAGCGAAGCAGCCAACGACCGCACCGACACCCTCGCCACGGTTAGGTCCCCTTCGACGGTCGACTGCTCGACCATCTCCTCGAGCACGACCCACACCGTCGGACTCAGCCTTCGCCGCAACTCAGGCGCCGCCGGACCCAACACCACCCGTCCCCGCATCGGAGCGTCGTGGTTAGCCATCGACGCTCGACGCCTCGACGGGCACCGGCGCATCGCACAACCGAACCACCCGCCCGGTCGTCGCCAACTCCAGCAACGCCCAACGCGGCACCCGCAGACACTGCTCACCCAACCGGATCACCGGCAACCCAGACGTCCCGCCCGACGCCAAGTACTCCCGCGCCAACTGGTACCCGAGCGAGCGACCAATCCGTAGCACCCTCGTCGCCTCCGACAACGTCAACAACGACGGCTCATCAACCCGGCCAGGCTCCCCAACATCCGACATAGACGACCAGAACTACACCCATGAGATTCCTCCAGCAAGGGCGTCGATCGCCGCGCCATCAACCCCGTCTGTGACACAACGGACACGACGGACAACGGTGGACGCCAGTGGACTCGACGGACGCGAACGACCCCCGAGAACACCACGAAACGTCACGCAGTTGTAACCGTCATCAGCACTAGGACACGGCCCGCCGCTCGACGCCGGAAGCAAAGCAAACGCGATGTCAGTCGACCCGAGCGGACACTGCAGACCGCGCGTTATGCGCAGTTCCCGCTGCGCAGTGTGCCGGTTCTCGGACGGTTGGGGCGGTGCCAAGCCACTGCGATTTCCGAGCGTTGGCCGGCGATCAAGGGCGACTTCGGCAGTGGTCCGCCGAGTGGCTCATTCCGTTTCGATCCGCACGTCCGGGGACCCGATCGATCGCTTCTGAACTCGCATGCCGACGCGCGCCACGGAGCGCTCCCGACGGGCGACGAAGTGGGAATCCTCTGACTCAGTGAGCGCCGGGAAGCGACAGCTGTTCGGCGCGACCACCGAATGCGGCGACGAAGGCATCTGCAGTATCGGCAAACGGCGCGCGCGAGCCATTCTTCTTGGTGTAGACCAACGAGTCGATCACCCACCGACCGTCACCAAGATCGACGATCAGATAGCGCGCCGTGTGGCCATGATCTTGCCGCGCGTCGAGGTAGCGCAGCGTGGCCTCGCCGCCAGGCCGGCCCGGCATCTC
>JBCBSO010000752.1:0-1927 GCA_039819205.1 Actinomycetota bacterium | reverse complement strand
CCCAGACGTCGGTCTGTTCGATGGTCCGTCCGAGGAGATCGGTGGTCGTCGACACGAACACGTCTCCGGTGCTCAGCGACGAGGCGATGTCGGTGCGCAGTGGATCGCCATTGGCGCCGTAGATCACGTCGCTCGTTCCCGACGGGGTGACGAGGCGCTCCATGCGCCCGCGAGCGTCGTAGACGACGGCCTCGACGACGGTGCCATCGATCAGCGTGGCGACCGGGTTGCCGGCGCCGTCGTAGATCGTCGTGTACACCGCGCCGTTGCCGATCTGAATGTTCTTGCGCTGGCCGGTCTGAGCCAACGACTCACCCGTCAGCGGGTGCGTCGCAGTCTCGGTGCTGCCCCAGTAATCGAGGGTGGTGGTCAGGCCCGACGGACGGACGATTGCGGTTGGGCGGCCCCACTGGTCGGCGGCCGGGTCGAGTGCCTCGTGACGCAGCGTGGCGGTGGCCTCGCCGTCGCGTAGGTAGCGGTCGACGATGCCGGCGGCCGGGTCGGCGTACACCGTGTCCTCGACGGTCGTCACCGCTGCGGTCCCGGAGCGGTACACGTCGTTGTGGGTGGTCGTCGTCGGCAGGTCGTTGCCGCTGAACGAGTCGAAGGGCACGTCGGTCCAGGTGGCGCCGCCGTCGGTCGAGCGTTGGATCGTCGCATTGATCGCCGAGGTGCCGGCGGCGACGTGCAGGTCGGCGATGAGCATCGATCGGTTGGTGCTCCCGACCTCGTCGATCGCGCAGCCTTCACCAAGTGCGCAGGCGGTGCCGTTGACGATCACCGTCGATGCGGCCGCATCGACGTCGGAGGCGCTCATGCGCAGCTGGTCGCCGGCGTTCACGGCTGGATCGGCGGTGAGCGTGGTGCGCCAGTCACTCGACGTGTCGATCGATGCCGGCGCCTCAATGCCTGGCCCGGTGATCAGGCGCACGGCCTCCATTGAGTTCGCCGAACTAAAGGTGGCGTGGGCGCCTGCTCCGGCGCCGTTCGACTGCACCTGTGTGGCGACGGCATCGGCGTGGGCGACGAGGGGGACGCCGTCGGCGCCGAACCAGTCGGCGGGCGCCGGCCCGTACAACGTGGCGGTCGACGTCGCTGGGTCGTGGTGGTAGGTGGTCTGTTGACCCTGCGGGTCGATCGTTCCGAGCAACGCCCCGTCGGGGCCGTACAGGTACTGCGTGGTGGCGCCCGCGGCGTTGCGCTGCAACGTCGGGCGAGCGTCGTCGTTGTCGAACTCGACGGTCAGCGCGACGCGTTCGCCGCTGTCGTCGATGACGTTCACGGTCGTCGTGCCGGTTCCGTACCGGTAGGTGCGTGTGATCTCGGCCGTTCCGGGTGTCGGCTCGGGTGTCGCCACGTGGGCCACGCGGCCTTGGTCGTCGTAGCCGATCGACCAGCGCGCCGATGCGTCGTCGGCGCGCACGCCGGCGGCCACTGCGTCAGCAGCGATCGGCTCGCGCAGTTCGACGATGCGGCCAGCGGTGTCGTAGACGATGTCGGTCGTTGCGCCGGCCGCCTCGATGCGTGCCAGGCGACCGTCGAGGTAACCGAGCGATGTCACGGTGCCGTCGAACCCGGTGATCGTGCACAGCAGGGCCTGGTCGCCGGCGCCGCCGTCGAATCCCGCTGGCGGACGGCAGCTGCGGTCGCCGCGGTAGGCGAACGTCATTGTGCGACCGGTGGTGCGATCGGTGACGGCGAGCAGTCGGCCGCCGTCGGCGACGATGTCGTACTCGGTGCGGGCGTATCCATCCTGGGCCGATGCGTCGACTGCGATCAGATTGCCGTTGGGCCCAAACGTCGACACCCGGCCGGTTCCGTCGGTGGCCTGCCAGCCGTTGGCCGTGGCGGTCAGCGCCGGGTAAACGAACGACACGTCGGCGCCGTCGAGTGACGGAGGCACGTAGGCGCCGGCTGCGTCGTCATC
>JBCBSO010000751.1:0-1927 GCA_039819205.1 Actinomycetota bacterium | reverse complement strand
CTGACGAACACTGTGCGCGTCATACCTGTGAGGCGAAAGTTGAGCGGCCAGAAGTAAACCAACTGGGCCGCCGTCGAGACGGCAAGGATCGCGCCGGCTGCGGGACCGGCAACCCACATCGCGAGTTCAACAACGCGCACCCCCGCCAGCGGACCGCTCCCCCGCCCATGCCGGGCGGAAGCAGCTGCGTTGTCAGCCACGACGCACGGTGCCAGCGGTGCCGTCGACGTAGATCGCTTCACCGTCGGCGATGCGCCTCGTACACCCACGCAAACCGACGACGCATGGAATGCCCAGCTCGCGGCTCACCATCGAGGCGTAGGAGTGGGCCTCCTGGTCGCCGCACACGACCGCGCCTGCAGCGAACAACAACGACGCCAGCGACCGGTCGAGCGACTCGGCAACGAGCACGTCGCCAACTTCAAAGTCGTCGGTGTCGTGCGGTGACTCGACGATCCGCGCCACCCCGACAGCAGCCCCTGGCGCGCCAGGGTCGCCCACGATGTCGGCACCCGCTTCGAGTGCCGACGCTGTGGCATCGTCACCGAGCTCGGCTGGCGACCGCAACGGCAACTCGTCCACGGTGGGCATGCCCGCACCCGAGTCGACGAAGAACGGAGGCTGACGCAATTCCAGTTGCTCGAAGCCGGCGCGGCGGCCCGCTGTCTCGGCCGCACGTGTGCCCGGCGCCTCGGCGAACTGTGCGAGTTCGTCGATCGAGAGCATTGCGAGTTCACCGGGGTCATCGAGGTGTCGACGAGCGAGCTCCAGCAGGGCCACCCGTTGCTCGTTGATTGCGCGCAGACAGTTCACGCGGGCGTCGTCACGCCACAACTGGAGCCGTAACGCGGTCGCTTGCCCCACGACGAGCGCATCGATCGCTTGCTCGTCACCGCGCACAGCGCGTAGTGCCGCCTCGAGCGCACGCTCCCGGCCATCGATCACCCGCGCCAGCCGCGCCGACGGCGACCGCTCTGCGCCGACGCCACGCATCTGCTCGATGAGCGACATGGCCATCTGCGGGTCGGTCTCGAATGATGGGCGCATTGGATCCCACGCCTGCGGCCCGCGGGAACCAAAGTCGCGCAGGAAGTCGAGGAACTGGTCGACAAACTCGTCGGAACCCTCGCGCAGGCGGGACAGGCGCCACAGCACGCTTGCCGGATGGGTCTGTTCCGCGTCGCCGCCGATCCCGATCATCGGCAGCACCAACGCCGGCGCGACTGCGTGCAGTCGTTCGATTGCCGGCGACAACAGCACACCGAGCGACACCAGGTCGTTGACCATCGAACGGACGTGTCCGGTGAGCGACTGCGCTCGATCGAGCAGCTCACCTTCGTCGAGTTCGGAGAGTTCGGGGCGGGCTGCGCGTAGCTCGTTGGCCAGTTGCGTGTTGGCATCGAGGGCAGGCACCTGACGCGCCGCTGCGATCGTGTCGAGGCGGGCCTGCACCCGCTCGGTCGCCGACTCGTCGACATCGATCGGCTGGACCATCTCGACGGGTGCCCCCGGACGCGCCGCACCGAGGAGGTACTCGGCGACCTCATGTCCAACTCCGGTCCTGACGGCCAGCACCTGGAGCAGGCTGTGGTTGACGTAGGCATGTCCCGTGATGACGGCGCCGACCGGGTTGATCGCCTCAGCGGTCAACTCGCTCATTTCGAACGCGCCGACATCGACGAACGCGTCGCGCCAACCCTCGAGCACACCGGGCACCCAGGTAATGCCCGCCGTCAACGGACCGATCGGACCGGGCAGCGTGTCGCTGGCGAACGCGCGGGAGTAGATCGGATATCGCTGGCTGGTCGCCGTATGGACCAACCAGGTCGGCAGCTCGCGCTCAGCCACCGAGGGCAACAATCACGTCCGGCGGGGCCTGCACGAGTTCGATCAGCACACCCTCACCGCTACGGGGCGTGGCCTCGTT
>JBCBSO010000750.1:0-1931 GCA_039819205.1 Actinomycetota bacterium | reverse complement strand
CCTCCGCGCCGATCGTCACCGACGGCCTACAGCGCTACTTCGGCTCGGAGGAGTCGAGAGGCATTGCGCTCAGGATGCCAGAAGGATCCGCAAACGACGATGTGACGGTGGTGTTCACCGCCACCGTCACATCGTTACGACTGCGGTGAGAGGCGCTCGCGAATCAGCGGCTCGTAGTGTTCGAGCGGGTTCGACTTGTAGTCGGCATCGAAAGCCGTCTGGTCGTACTTAGCGCAGAACTCCTCGACGTAGTCAAAGTAGGGCGAGTCGCGGTGCCGGTCGCGCGTGTCGCGGTCCATGCCGATGTGGTGCCAGAAGTAGTACCCCTGGAACTCGCCGTGGTACTTGACCATGAAGTGGTTGGCCTCCGACACGAACGGCTTGAGGATGCCCGCAGCGATGTCGGGGTGGTTGTACGGGCTGACCGTGTCGCCGATGTCGTGCAACAACGCACACAGCACGTACTCGTCGTCCATCCCGTCGCGTTCGGCACGCGTCGCCGTCTGCAGACTGTGCTCCAGACGATCGACGGGAAAGCCGCCGTGGTCGGTCTTCAGCGCCTTGAGCAAACCGATGACGCGATCGGGAACGAACGATTGCGTGATCGCCAGCTGGGGGGCAATGATCGCCCAATCGTCAGCGGTCGACTCTTCGAAGCTGGTGAAGGTGGCCCGTTGCGCCGTTCCTTCTGCGTCTGCGGTCTGCGTCATCGGGGAGGCTCCTTCGCCGTGCGGCGGTGTAACGATGGTGTCAGACACCATCGTTACACCCGTTGGGCCTAACGCCGGTATCGGACAGCGACGTCGACCGTCTCTGTGTCAGGCGTTGGCGGTCTCGATCGCCCGCCACACCTTCTCGGCGGTGGCCGGCATGTCGAGGTGACGCACACCGAGATGGCGCAGGGCGTCGACCACGGCCGACTGCACCGCCGGGGTGGATCCAATGGTGCCGGACTCGCCGATCCCCTTCACGCCGAGCGGGTTGACGAACGTGGGCGTCTCCATGTGGATCACCTCGAAGCTCGGCAGCTCGGCCGCCGAGATCATCCCGTAATCGGCGAGATTCGAGGTGATCGGGTTGCCGTCTTCGTCGTAGCGCACCTCTTCGAGCAATGCCTGCGCAACACCCTGGGCGATGCCGCCGTGGATCTGCCCGTCGAGCAGCAGCGGGTTGACGACTTTGCCGGCGTCGTCGCAGGCGACCTGACGGAGGTGACGCACTTCGCCGGTGACGGTGTCGACTTCGACCACGGCGACGTGGGCCCCGAACGGGAACGTCGGCCGGCCGGCCTCGAATCGGGTCTCCACGTCGAGCGCGTCGCCGGCGGCTCGCGCATCGGTGGCCAGCTCCGCCCAGGTCGCCGACACCGCCGGCGTACCGGCGACGTGGAATTGCCCCGCATCGGTGTCGAGGACGATGTCGGCGGGGTCGGCCTCGAGCTTGCTGGCGGCCAGTTCCTTGGCCTTCTCGACCAATTCGACCGACGCCTGATTGACGGCCATGCCGCCCTGCTGGAGTGAGCGCGAACCCATGGTGCCGCCACCGACGGGGACCCGGTCGGTGTCACCCCACACGAGGGTGATCTTGTCGATCGGGATGCCGGTTTGTTCGCTGGCGATCATCGACCACGCCGTGTCGTGACCCTGGCCCTGCGGAGAGGTGCCGGTGTACACCGACGCCGAACCGTCGTCGTGTACTTCGATGCGGCCAGCCTCACCCATGGGGTCGACGCCGCCGGTGACTTCGACGTAGATCGATACGCCGATACCCAGCTGCTTCTCGGAGTTGGAGTTGAGGCGGTTGGCCTGCTCGGCGCGCAGCCCGGTGTAGTCGGCGGCCTCGAGCACGGCGTCGAGCGACCCTTCGTAGTCGCCGACGTCGTAGGTCTGGCCGACGGCGGTCGTGAACCCATCGTCGAACTTGGGGATCAG
>JBCBSO010000749.1:0-1932 GCA_039819205.1 Actinomycetota bacterium | reverse complement strand
TACGACCGGGCCAGTGCCGAGGCGGTCGCCATCGACGATGCGCTGGCGAGCGGCGAGGACGGCGCCGACGCTTCCCCGTTCCTCGGCGTGCCGTTCCTGCTGAAGGACCTCTACGCCCACGACGCGGGCACTCCCCTCACCCAAGGCAACAAGGCCCTGCGCGATGCGCAGCCGGTGTCGACGTTCGACTCGACCCTCGTCGCCCGATTTCGCGAGGCGGGGCTGATCAATCTCGGCCGCACGTCGAGCCCCGAGCTCGGCAGCCTGCCGGTGACCGAACCGGTGGCCTACGGACCGAGCCGCAACCCGTGGAACCCCGACCACACGCCGGGAGGTTCGAGCGGCGGCGCCGCCGCGGCCGTCGCCGCCGGCATGGTGCCGATCGCCAACGCATCCGACGGCGGTGGTTCGATTCGCATCCCGGCCTCGTGTTGCGGGCTCGTCGGGCTGAAGACCTCGCAGGGACGGATCTCGCTCGGACCCGAACGGGACGAAAGCGGTCTGTCGGTGGCCTTCTGCGTCAGCCGTACCGTGCGCGATTCGGCCCGACTCCTCGACGCGGTACACGGCCCGGGAGTAGGCGACACGGTCATCGCTCCCCCACCGACCCGGCCCTTCGCCGACGAGGTCGGTGCCGACCCGGGTCAGCTGCGAATCGGCCTGCTCGACCACCACCCGCTCGGCGCACCGATCTCGCCCGACGTGGTCGACGCCGCCCGCGCCGGCGCCACGATGCTCGAGGGTCTCGGCCACCACGTCGAGCCAGGGTTTCCCGACGTGCTCACCGACGCCGGGTTCACCGAACGGTTCATGGCGATGTGGGCGGTGAATATGGCCACCGGCATCGCCGGCATGGGCGACATGATCGGCCGCGAGCTCACCGCCGACGACGTCGAGCCGGTGAACTGGGCGCAGGCCGAATTCGCCAAGCAGGTCACCGGGCCGCAGTACGCCCGGTCGTTGGCCGCGGTGGTGCAATACCGCCGGGCGATGCATCAATGGTGGGCCGATGGGTGGGATCTGCTGCTCACTCCGACGCTGGCTGAGCCGCCGGTGCGCATCGGCGAGCACGATGCGGTCGACGGGGATCCGCTTGCGCCGATGCGTCGTGCCGGACAGTTCGTGACGTTCACGCCGCCGTTCAACGCCAGCGGTCAGCCGGCGATCAGTTTGCCGTTGTACTGGAACGACGACGGTCTACCGATCGGTGTCCAGCTCGTCGCCGCGTACGGCCGCGAAGACCTGCTGCTGTCCGTCGCCGCCCAGCTCGAAGCCGCCCACCCCTGGGCCGACCGCCACCCCGCCTGATCCGAAAAACCGGGGATTTCCGGCGCCAGGCGCCGGAAAGCGCGAACAGTTCCGCCGAGTTCGTGCTGATCAGCGACCGTTGGCTGAATGGCCGCGCATCGCTCGCTCGGCGAGCAAGACTCGAATTGTGAACGTCGATCGCCGCCGTACCGTGCCAACGGTCCTGACGGTGCTCCGTGTGGTCGCCGTGGTTCGCTGGGTTCTCCTCGCCTGGATGGTCGGCATCGTGGTGGTCGCTGGTGGGGACGACGCCCTGCGCGCGCCAGCCGGTGCCTGGGCCGCTGTGATCGTCGTCTTCTGCGCGGCGACCTACGCCACGTGGGCGTTGCGTCGTCGCCCCGACGCATTGCTCTCGCCCCGTTATGCGGTCTCCGAGGCGGTGGTCGCATTCGCGTTGAGCGCGATCGACGGCTGGGTGTTCGAACCGGGACACGTGTTCGCCACCTCGCAGAGCCTGGCGACGCAGTATCCACTGATCGCCATGGTCAGCGTGGGCTTCGCCGTGGGCCCGTTTGTCGCGGCTCGAGCGGGCCAAAGTTGTTGAGTTCGACGGCAATCCACTCTGCGGGCCCGATGAGCAGGCCGGCGCCGGCCGCGACAAACGGGCCCACGGCGAAGCCCACG
>JBCBSO010000748.1:0-1933 GCA_039819205.1 Actinomycetota bacterium | reverse complement strand
ACGCATCGAGGCGATCGCCTCGACGCTGCCGGGGATGGCAGTGTGCGCAAGCCACACGACACCGTCGAGGTCGCACAACACCACCTCGACGTCGGCGGGTGATGCGTCGTTCACGATGTCGGTTGTAGCACCGATCGGCGCGCGAGGAGCGCGCGGATGGCATCCTGTCGCCGTGCCTCGGTTCGACCCGTTTCCCGCGCTCCGTTACTGCGATCCAGACCTCAGCGACTTGATCGCCCCGCCATACGACGTTCTGTCCGAGGCCGACCTCGACGAACTCAACGCCCGCCATCGCTTCAACATCACCCACATCGATGTGCCGCGCGAGCGCGAGGGACCCGATCGGTATGCCGCTGCGGGGCAACGCATGAGCGAGTGGATCGACGCCGGAGTGATGGCCTACGACGACGCGCCAACCTTCACGCTGTATCGCCTGCGATTTCGTGACGCTTCCGGGCGCGACCGAAACATCGTGGGCGTCCTCGGCGGACTCGAGGTGGTTGATCCCGACGCCGACGGCGTGCTCCCGCACGAGCGCGTGACGCCAAAGGCATCGACCGATCGACTCGACTTGACGCGTGCGACGCAGGCCAACCTCTCGCCAGTCTGGGGACTGTCGTTGGCCGGCGGGCTCAGCGCGCTGCTCGTCGAGCCGGCTACACCGTTGTCGGCGGTGACGGTCGGCGGGGTCGAACACATCGTGGAACGAGTCGACGATCCGGCGCGCATCGCCGCCATCCGCGAATGGGTCGCCAGCGACGAGGTGCTGATCGCTGACGGCCACCACCGATACGGCGTGGCTCAGCGATATCGCGACGAGGTGCGCGAGGCAACGGGCTCCACCGACACCCCCGCCGAGGCGACGCTGGCGTTCGTCAGCGAGTTGGTTGCCGACCAGCTCAGCGTCGAGGCGATCCACCGCCTGTACACCAACGTCGCAGAAGATGCGCTGGTCGCCGCGCTCGACGCCCGTTTCGAGCGAACGCCGGACACGGAAGCGGCTGACGTCGAAGCGGGCGCGGTGCTCGCCGCGATGGTCGAGCCGCACCGTCTGCAACTGTGGCGATCGAACGGGCGTCGCGAGTGGCTGACGCCGCGGCCCGGGGCATTCGACGGCGTACGGGCCATCGACGGCGCCTGGTTGGAGGACGCGCTGCGCGACGTCGACCACGACGTCAGCTACGAGCACGACCTCGATCGAGTGCTCGACGCGGTCGAGACCGGTGCCGCGACCGCAGGTGTCCTGATCAACCCCGTATCGGTGCCCGAGATCGAGCGCACTGCGCGTGAGCGGGCGCTGATGCCTCCGAAGTCCACATACTTCACGCCGAAGCTGCGCACGGGTTTCGTCGTCCGCAGCATGACCTGAGCGTCAACGGCGGGTCCCCCATCACCGCCTCAATACTGGCCCTCGAACTCGTCGAGTGATTCCACCGCAGCGGCGATCGACCGTTCGACGCTCCGCCGCTGCCGACGTCGCGCCACCGACGTTGCGACGACTTCAGTCCTGCTCTGGGTTGCGCCAGCGCTCCGGAAGAATCGACGCTGTACACACCCGACGACGACCACGTGGACGCCTGCTGACAGCTCGGCGTGCGCTCGCGGCGGATCCGACCAGGTGATCGGCACGCGCCGGTCGCCGTCAGGGGTGGACGTGGTGACGTCGAACTGCACGATGTAGCGGCCGTCGGACAGCTCACGGCGAGCCGGATCGGCGGGAAGCTCGCCGGCGATCACCGCCAGGTTGAGCGAAGATAGAGGGGAAACGGTCATCGAAACCTCCAGGACGTGCCGACGCAGCCGGCAGTTGGATGGGCTGGAAACCAGCGAGCGGTTCGAGGGCCGAACGAGCCGCCAACTCTACCGGCGGGCCGAGTCCAGCCATCGGATATGGCGCGTCGGATGACCGAACCAATCGGGCCCAAACGCGTCA
>JBCBSO010000747.1:0-1938 GCA_039819205.1 Actinomycetota bacterium | reverse complement strand
GGTGAACGCGCCCTGCTTCCCCACGATGGGCTCGATCCGCGCCCCGCCACGACTGCGGAACATGCTCGAAAACCGTGCTCCGCTCCGCCGATTCGGCCGCGATTCCGGCACGCTGTAGCCATGACCGATCAGGCCCGCACACGGGTGCCCACCGACGAAGAGCTCCGGGCGCGGCTCACGCCGCTGCAATACGAGGTCACCCAACGCGCCGGAACCGAGCGCGCGTTCACCGGCATCTATCACGACTTCAAAGACGACGGCATGTACCACTGCGTCGTGTGCGACGAGCCGCTGTTCTCCTCCGACGCCAAGTATGACTCGGGTTCGGGATGGCCGAGCTTCTACGAGGCGATCGAGGATCACAAGGTCGTGCTGAAAGAAGACCGGTCGCACGGCATGGTCCGCGTCGAGGTGGTGTGCGCAACCTGTGGCGCCCACCTGGGACACGTCTTTCCCGACGGACCGCACCCCACGGGCGACCGCTACTGCATGAACTCGGCGTCGCTGCAGCATCGGCCGAGCGGCAACAGCGAGGGCGACGCCGTCGACGACCCCGCATCGACACCGACCGATTCGTAGACTCAGCCGCCGTGCCTGCCACGGTGGTCGACTGGGGAACCGACGAGTGTGTGCTCACTCCAACGGTGAGCGCTCTCGTGGGTCCCAAGAATGGTGCCTACCCGTCCGTCAACAGCTTGTTGGTGCGCGGGGCAGGCGAATCGGTCATCATCGACCCGGGCATCACCGTCGTTGAGCGTGGCGGCGCACCCGCACCGATCGACGCAGTGATCAACAGCCACAGCCACGAAGACCACCTCGCCGGCAACGGCCTGTTCGCCGACGCACGGGTGCATATCCACCACGACGACCTGCCCGGCGCACACAGCCTCGACGGCCTGATGGCGGTGTACGGCCTGCCCGACGACGCCCGTGCGGCCTTCGAGCCGGCGATCGTCGACGAGTTCCACTACACGCCACGGCCCGACGCCGCCGGTTTCAGCGACGGTCACGTGTTCGACCTCGGCGGCGTATCGGTCGAGGCGGTCCACCTCCCCGGACACACCCGGGGGCACAGCGGGTTCCGCGTCGACGGCGTGTTCTATCTGTCCGATATCGACCTCACCGGGTTCGGCCCGTACTACGGCGATGCATGGAGCGACCTCGACGACTTCATCGAGAGCTTGGCAAAGGTCCGTTCCGAAGACGCCAGCGCCTACGTCACGTCGCACCACAAGGGGATCATCGACGAACGGGCGACGTTCATCGCCATGGTCGACGCGTTCAGCGCGGTGATCGACAAACGCGATGCCGCGATGCGCGAGTTCCTCGCCGAGCCGCACACCATCGCCGAGATGGCCACTCATCGGTTCATCTACCGGCCACACGTGGAGATGCCCTTCGTCGAGTCGGTCGAGCGACGCAGCGCACAGCTCCATGTCGAGCGGATGCTGCGCCGCGGCGAGGCGACCGAGGTCGATCCGGGCCGCTTCCGGGCGGCGTGACCCAGTAGACCAAGGTCCATGACCCCGGACTTCGTCACGGTCGAGGTGGCCATCGATACGGCGACCGATCAGGTCGCCGACGGCCGCATCGGGCGGCTCACGCTCAACCAACCCGACCGCCTCAACCCGCTCGGCAACGATGCGATGACCGAGCTAATCGCCGCGGCTCAGTGGTTCGACACCACCGGGGCGAGCGTGGTCGTGGTGCGCGGCGCGGGTCGTGCGTTCTCGGCCGGCTTCGATCTGCGCCAGTTCACCGGCGGCGAGCCCGCCATTGCGGTCGACGAGCGCACGGCCCACGAGCTGGGCTGGCGGATGGCTGAAACGATCGAGCGAATGCGGGCGGTGACCATCGCCGCCATCGACGGGCCATGCATCGGCGGCGGGGTCGTGTTGGCGTCGGCATGCGACTTGCGCGTGGCCACGAGCGATTCGG
>JBCBSO010000746.1:0-1947 GCA_039819205.1 Actinomycetota bacterium | reverse complement strand
GTCGCTCCCACCGAGAGCCAGAACCCGACCGACCAGGCGAGCAACGGATCGATCAGCAGCAGCGCAATCACGGCCCACGCCAACAGTCGCGCCGACGATCGCTCGCGCCCGAGCGTGAACGCAAGCGACGAGAGGCCGGCCATCACTCCGGCGCGCAGGATCGAGGGCTCGAACCGCGTGAGCGCAACGAACCACACGATCACGACCACGGTCGCCGCCAAGCGAGGCCACGGCGGGGCGCGGCGCAACACGATGCCGGCGGCGAGCAGCACGAACGCAACGTTTTGCCCTGACACGGCGGTGAGGTGCGACAGTCCAGTGGCGCGAAAGCGGTCGATCATCGCTCGCGGCTGGTCGCTGTCGTCGCCGATCACCAGCCCCCGATACAACGAATCGAGCGGCTCTGGGATCACCCTCGACGCATCGCCGATCAATGACCGCACTCGATTGGTGGACCGAGCGATCGCCGACCCGCCAACGGTGTCGCCAGCCCATGCCACATCGAGGCGACCGACTACATGTTGCCACGCGACACGACGAGCACGATCGGGGCGCAACTCGTGTCGCTCGCCCTGCACGACCACCCACTCACCCGCCTGCCACTGCTCGACTCGCGCCTGCAACGACCACGACCTCGCCCACACCTCGAATCGTTCACCCTCGACGTCCACGATCACCCGAGTTGCCGACTGGAACGGCTGTGGATCGTCGATCACCCGAACCGCGCCGACGAACGGCCCGAGCCGATCTGGCGCGAGCCCCGCCCACGCGTGGTCACTGCGTTCGGCACCAACCACCATCAGGGCCAACGCAGCAAGCGCCACTCGTGGTCGACCAACCACCGCGATGAGTGCCGTTGCGACGGCGATCGACACGATCGACCGAGTCCAAACGGCGATCGCCACCGACCCCGCCAATACGCCCACGATTCCGTCGCCGATCTGCGTGCCGGTATGCACGTCGGGGACGGTGAGGACTGCATACGCTGGCCGGTGAGTGTTGGCACCGACATCTTTGGAACCACCAGTCACCGACGGCCCTCGCTGGTATCGCACGCGCATCCGCCGCTACGGACCACTCGCTGGTCTGCTGGTGCCTGCCGTGCTCGGCGGCATCGCGTGGGCCGCATTGCGCGTGTCGGATGCGGGGTGGAGCGGCGCGGTCGGCCTGATCGCCGGTGTGTGCGCTGCGCCGGCGTTGCTCGCCGCCGGAGCACCCTTCGGCGACGATGGCCTGTATCCGATCGCCGTTGCGGCGTCGGCGGTGATGTGGTTGTTGATCGGATGGCTGGCCGCACGCAAGGCCACGCGCAACCCGATGGCCACGTGGCGCGACTACTGGCGGCATTACGGATGGCTGTGCGGGGGTATCTGCCTCGGCGCGTGCGCAGCGCTCGCCGTATCGGCGTGGGTCGTCGCCGATCCGTTGCTGTAGTGGTGTGCTCCACGGTCACACGCTGACCAGGTCGATCAACGCAGCGAGGCGCGCCGGACCGATCCCCGGTACCCGCTCGAGGTCGGCTGGCGACCCAAACGGTCCGTTGCGTTCGCGATCATCGATGATCGCTGCAGCGATCGTCGGACCGATCCCGGGCAACGTCTGCAGCTCGGTGAGACCGGCACTGTTGACGTCCATCGGCGACGTCGCACCGCTCGTCGATCCCACGCCGTTCGGCGGCACACCGGAGCCCACCGACTCGGCGGCCGAATCGCTACCGACGGCTGGCGGCACCTCCTCGCCGATCCGCGCGACGAACAGCCTCGTTCCGTCGCCCACTGGTGCCGCCAGGTTGAGGCGATCGAGATCGGCATCGATCGTCAGCCCGCCGGCCGCCGCAACCGCTTCGTCGACACGCGCTCCGGAATCGAGGCGGTACACGCCTGGCGAGGTGACGGCGCCAGCGACGTGCACAACCACCTCGACCCGATCCGGCGCAGTTGATCCGGT
>JBCBSO010000745.1:0-1959 GCA_039819205.1 Actinomycetota bacterium | reverse complement strand
CGATGGCGAACCCCTCGCCGTGCGCATCGACGGCACGGTCGGAGCGGCTCTCGATCGTGCCGCGCTCGACCTCATCGCCTGCGAGTCACTGGTGCTCGCCGCTGGTGTTCATCGCCTCGATGCCGCGCCCGGTTCGGGGTTCGACGTCGACCGGCTCCTATTGGCCGAACCCGCATCGGCGCGCGATGACCCCGAGTCGGTCGACGTCTCGATCGTCAGTGACAGCGCCACGACCGCACGCGCCGAGATCGGACCGAGCCCCACTGCCAGTTGGGTCGTGCTCACCGAGAGCTGGAACGACGGGTGGACTGCACGGCTCGACGGTGACGATCTCGGCGCTCCCGTGCTGATCAACGGTTTCGCCAACGGGTGGCTGATCCCGGCTGCTGATGCCACGCGCACGATCGAGCTGGAATGGACGCCGCAACACATCGTCACCCTCGCCGTGTGGTTCTCGCTGGTCGCTGGACTGGGGGTTGTCGCCTTGCTCATCGCATCGCGCTGGCGAGGGCGCGACGAGCGCGTGCTCTGGACCGCCGACGCGGGCGAGCAGTGGCCGTGGCCGCCCGAGGCAGCCGTCGTGTGGTGGGCCGCAACCGGCGTCGTTGCATTGGTGTTTCTGCTCGTTGGCGGTGTCGCTCCAGCGGTGGCCGTCGCCGCTGTTTCCCTCACCCGGCTGCGGTGGTTTACCCCGGCCGTCATCGTCGGAACGATGGCGGTGGTCACCGTCGGGGTCGCCGCCGATCAACTGGTCAATGGGTATCCACCCGGACCCGACTGGCCGAGTCGGTTCGCCTGGACGGCGCCGTACGCCTGGACCGCCGTCGCCGCAGTGGCGGCGGCGCTCCTGCGACGCTCGGCAATACCAGACACCGAACGCGTCGACCGGTAGCGTCGCCGACCGTGCGCACGCTGATCATCGTGCCGACCCACGACGAGGCGGCGAACATTGAGACGATCCTCGATCGACTCAACGATGCGGTGCCTACCGCCGACGTGATGGTCATCGACGACGCTTCCACCGACGGCACGCGCGACTTGGTACGGGCACGCATGGCCGAGCACGACGGCCTGCAATTGGTGACGCGTGAGATCAAGTCGGGCCTCGGAGACGCCTACTGTGACGCCTTTCGCCGCGGGCTCGACGCCGGCTACGACGCCCTCGTGGAGATCGATGCCGACCTGTCCCACGACCCAGCCGTGCTGCCGACCATGCTTGCGGTCGCGGAACGAGGTATCGACCTGGTGATCGGGTCGCGCTATGTGCCAGGCGGCTCGGTGATTGGGTGGCCGCGCCGACGAACCTGGTTGTCGCGTTGGGGCAACCGCTACGCGGCGATCGCCCTCGGTCTCGCGGTCAACGACGCCACCGCGGGCTACCGGGTGTATCGCGCCAACGCCTTGCGCACGATCGGCCTCGATGGCGTCCAGGCCGATGGCTACGGATTCCAAGTGGAGATGACGTACCGAGCCGTACGGGCCGGCATGAGCGTGGTGGAGATTCCGATCGTGTTTCGCGATCGGGTCGCCGGGTCATCGAAGATGCATCAATCGATCGTGATCGAAGCGTTTCGCTTGGTCACCTGGTGGGGCCTGCGCGATGCGTTCTCGTTGCGCCGCCGAGATCGCGCCTACCGCACCCCCACCGAGCGATAACCGGCTCAGACACCAGATGCCGCGCTTTCGCAGGCATCCGCCAAACGGGCAGCCTGACGGGCGGCGACGGCGGTCCACGATAAGCCAGCTGCATGGCCGACTGCGGCCAGCCCCATCTGCGTCCGCCGCTGCTCGTCGGCGAGAAGGTCGGCGATCGTCGCGCCCATCGCCGTCGGGTCGTCGACCAACACGCCGGTCACACCGTCGATCTCGAAGAGGCGCGAGGCAAGCGGAGAGGCTTCGCCTTGCTCGTCTGAGCGGAACTCGACGGCGTCGTGATCGCCAAGGACAGTTCGGCCCGGC
>JBCBSO010000744.1:0-1965 GCA_039819205.1 Actinomycetota bacterium | reverse complement strand
CCCGATGGACCTGATCCCCAGCTTCTGCGCACGTAAGCACGGCCGCGAGAAGGTGGAGTACCCCGATCCGCGCGTCGAGCCGGTGCTCAAGGAGACCTACGGCATCATGGTCTACCAGGAGCAGATCATGAAAATCGCCCAAATCGACCGACTCGGCCAACGCACCGACATCGCCTACGACGCCAACGGACGAATCGAGCGAGTCGACGACCCGTCAGGTCGCACCACGAACCACAGCTACAACCTCGCCGGAGAACTTGAGAACCGCGCATTCGCGGACGGAACCTCGATCACCTACAACTACGACGCTATGGGCCGGCGCACATCGATGACGGATCCGACCGGTTCGACGACGTATGCCTACGACGCCAACGGTCGACCGACCCAGGTGGCGGCACCGAACGGCACCCTGTCATATGCTTACGACCTGGCCGGGCGACGGACCGGGCTCACCTACCCCGACGGCACCACCATCACCTACAGCTACGACGCAGCCGGGCGCCTCATCGGTCTCAACGACCCCAACAACGGCGACGTCGCCTACGCCCTCGACGGTGATGGGCGACTCATCGGCACCGATCTCCCCAACGACGAGACCCGCACGTTCGACTACGTCAACGGGCAGCTCGTGCGTCACGAAGACCATGGACGTGTGACCGACCTGACGTACGACGAGTCTGGCCGTATCGCCACGCTCGCCGGCGCGCAGAACCACAGCTACACCTACGACCAGGCCGGACAGCTCACCCAAGCCGTCCAGGACGAGGGCACCTACAGCTACACCTACGGGCCACGCGGCGAAATCACCACCATCAGCGACCCGGACCGCACCCGCAGCTTCAGCCACAACGCCAACGTCGAAATCACCACGATCACCGACGGCCAAGCCGGCACCGGCAGCGTCAGCTACGACGAAGCCGGGCGCATGACCCGCCACCAAGACCCCGACGGCACCGTCACCACCTACACCTACGACGCACGTGGCCTGCTCGTCGAAGAGACCATCACCGGAAACGGCGAGATCACCGACGTTCCACGACAAGAACCCGACCCCAACGCCGTCTGCAACAATCCCGCAGACGATTGCGATGCCCTCAGCCAGAGCGGCGGGCTCTACCGTGTGCGCAACGGTGACCCCGCACAAGGCGAATCCGCGAACCGGATCTACATCGAACGCAACGTCGCCGCAGCCGCGACACTCGGAATCAGCGACGCCGACCCCAACGGTGACGGCTGGGCCGTCGTTGGCCGCTCGAACGGCACCGGCGACGACGGCACCGTCGTCAACGACTGGATCACCGACAGCGCACCATACGCCGCGATCCGACACCACAAGAAAGGCTGCCTCACCCTCACACCCGCCGATCTCGGGCCGGTCAACGTCGGATCAGTGCGCACTCTCACCGGCATTGTCGACACCGCCAACTGTCGGCCCGAACCGCCGTCTGCCGACGTCGACAACGACGGGACACCCGACGACCGACAGGCCCTTTACGAGATCGAGGACACCGGCAGCCGCCTCTACCTGTACCGCAACACGACCGCCGCCGAAGCCCAACTCGGCGTATCGGACTGGGATCCCGACATTGACGGCCTGGCCCTGTACGCCCGAACAAACGGCAGCGGCGAATATGGCGCCCTCCAAGAGATCTCCAACGACCCGACTGCGCCTCGAGTATCAGTGATTCACGGGAACAAGGGCTGCAAGATCCTCGAACCCAACCGCACCGACACCGTCGCCAAAGGCCAAACCCGCCGACTCATCGTCACCGAAGTCCCAGGCGGCGACACATGTCCTCCGCTTGGTGTCGCAACAAGCACGCTTAGCATCTCCCGCGCTCACAACGGGGACGGTGATCTCGTTGGTCGCAACTACGACGACGGCGGAACAGCGGCCACCGACGAGCTGCTCTGGGATCCAGCGGGCGGCATGACCGAACTACTCCAACTGAGCACCGACGGGGC
>JBCBSO010000743.1:0-1966 GCA_039819205.1 Actinomycetota bacterium | reverse complement strand
CCCAGGCGACCGACGCCAGCGACGTGTTTCGCCACGCCGGTCTGGGCTGACAGCGCATCGCGGCATCGATCACCGCGTCCGCTCACCGTGCCCAGACGTACTCGCCCGGCACCGTCACCGCGCCCACGGTGAGCGTCCCGTTGGGGTCGACGATCACGTCGTCGCCGTCGGCGAACCAGTAGCTGCGCGCGGGCGCGCCGAGCGTGTACTCCGATGTGGTCGCGCCGTCGGGCGACAGGGCAACGACCCGGTCGGTACCCACCTCGTGGATCATCACGTTGCCCACGTCGACGCCGGCGAATCGTGCGTCACCCGCAAGCGGGATCTCCGTCGAGGCGACCAACGCCACGCCGTCGGGGCCCACCGAGCTGAGGTGCACCATCGTTGCGGAGTCGGTCGTCCCGAGGGTGGCGACGGTCGTGCCGTCGAGCCACATCACGTCGTCGGGAACGAACGATGGATCGGCGACGGCCGGGGCGGCCGGCACCTCGCCGGTCATCAGGTCGTTGATACCGACCGCGATGCCGCCGATCTGCCCCGTGGCGAGGTAACGACCCGACGGGTCGACGGCGGGGGCGCGCCCGAACAACGACTGTTGACCGGGCGCCGACGGCTCGATCACCGATCCGGCGTAGGGTTCGCAGCACAACCCGACCCAGGCGCGACTGCCATCGGCCGAGCGGGAGATACCGCTGACGTAGAGCGCCCCCGGCCCTTCCGCGGGGAGTGGGGCATCCTGCGGGTCGGCGTCGACCATCAACGACACCGCACCGCCGTCGACGTGTACGGCGTCGCCTTGGGCGGTCACCGCCACGAGCGACACGGGGGCAGGCGCTGCGGTCGTCGACGGGGTCGTCGTCGGCGGTGCGGTCGTTGTCGGCATCGTTGCGGCCGACGTCGCGCTCGGCGCAGGGGTGGTCGACGGCTGGGTCGCTACCGCCGCGGCAGCCGGCTCGCGCGTCGACGGCGTCGCGTCGGGCGCAACCGACGTCGTCGGCGCGTTCGTGACAGTCGTTGCGGCAGTCTCTGCGGCGGTCTGCGACGAGGCGGTATCCGCGCAGCCTGCCGCGAGTGCGGCAACGGTGGCGACGGCGGCGATGGTCGTGATAGCTCGGCTGATGGGCATTGGGCTCTCCTTGCTCGTTCGCCGGTCCTGACGAACCACCCCACCCCGCCTTACGCGCTCGGACCGCTCGGGCCCGCGATCGGCGGCAGCCGGCGTCGAGCACACGGGTCCACGTCGGTGCGCGGGTTGCTCGCCACCCCGATCATCAATCTTGCGACGGCATGCAGCATCGTGCGCACACCGACTCGACCCGAATTCGGTTCACGCGCAGTTCAGCTCGTGTCTACGGTCGAGGCCATGGGGCACATCACTGTTCAGCACTACGCAGCTGGGATGGTCGGGTTCTCGCTATTGCGGCACTGGTACCGCGACGCCAGTGTCAACGACGATCGGCTCGACGCGCTGCGTGGTCTCCTGGCGAACGGAGACGAGTTTCCGCTCGACATCGCACTCGACCCCGAGGAGCAGACCCTGGCTGGCGGCTACGCCGAGTGGGCCGACATCTACGACGGCCCGAATCCGCTGATCGATCTCGAGGCGACGATCAGCCGACCGCGGCTTCGTGCCGTGGCGACACCGGGGATTCGAGCCCTGGATGCGGCGTGCGGCACCGGCCGGCACGCCGCGTTCCTCGAATCGCTGGGAGCGAGCGTGGTGGGCGTCGACCAGTCGGCTGAGATGCTCGACGTGGCGCGGGCGAAGACGCCCGCGGCCCGGTTCGAGTTGGGAAACCTCGAGTCGCTGCCGTTCGGCGACGACGAGTTCGATCTGGCGATCGTGTCGCTCGCACTCTGTCACCTGCCCGACCCCGAGCGCGCGGTCGCCGAGCTCGCACGCGTGGTGCGGCCAGAAGGCACGGTGATCATCACGGACCCGCATCCCACCGGCGAGCTCCTCGGC
>JBCBSO010000742.1:0-1967 GCA_039819205.1 Actinomycetota bacterium | reverse complement strand
GCCAGTGTCTCGTCGTCGAGCCACTGGCGCACTTCCGCGTGCGCAACGGAGCGATCACACCGACGAGCGCGCTGGTGCACTTCGCACGACCGGCGGCGATCTGGTGGGACGACATCGTCGAGACATGACGCACGATTCGATTCCTCCGGTCGGAGGATGCCGCCCCGCCCGATGGCGCGACGGTCGCCCTCGCTGCGCTGTTCGAGCTCAGCCGCGGGTGGTACATCGGGCGCCTCGATCGCGACTTCGTCCCGCGCACCGTGCGCCAGAGCCAAGCAATGCTCGCCGGCGCCGGACTCGCGTCGACGTTCTGGCGGCTGCGGTCGACGTGACCGGTGCCCCGCCGCCACGACTTCGGCTGCCATCGTGATTCGAGCCGTCGTGACTCGGGCCGCCGTCACGGATCGTCGACGATGACCTCGATCTCGTCGCCTAACGACGCGCCGATCAGCTCCAGCCGATCCCCACTCCAGAACCGACCCGGGTCGTACCAATTCGCCGGCCGACGGGCGTCGAGGAGGCCCATCGCCTCGTACGTCAGGGCGACCAGCTCGGCGCAATACAGGTCCTCGAGCGACACCCCGCGGCGAAACCGTCCGAGCACCCATCGGCGGCTCAGCGCCACCATCTTGGGGAATGGCTGTCCGTTGTGCTCGGCGATTGCCAACAGTGCGGCGTCTTCTTGCTCGACGACGACATCGATGTCGAGTCGGCGGGTGAACGCCTGCTGTCCGTACCGCTGTGACCACGTCTGGACGGCATCGTCGAGCCGGTGCAGCTGTGCGCCGCGTTGCCGCTCTCCCGACCACACGTCGGGAAGTGACCGCCCGAGTTCGGCGTGCCACAACAGCGGCGGGAACCCCTCGAGGGCCAACGCCATCCCGACGTGATTGACCGGGCTGTTGGTGAACGCCCGGATCGCCCGGTCGGCGGCCTTCCGCCCTCGAAACAACCACACGTCGCCGGTGCGCGTCGTGGCGGCAGCCTCGTCGAGCGTCAGCGAGCGCGGCGTGGAGTGCCCGTGGCGTTGCATCGTGGCCCGTACCATACGCAGCTGATGCGTGCGTGGAAGTGGATCGGGCTGGCGGGAGTCGTCGGGTTGGCGACCGCGGCCGGGTTCTACGTCGCCCGTCAGCGACGCACCTGGGACGAGGCCGAGCCCGACGAGCTACGGGCGCGGTTGCACGCCCGCGCCGACGAGGCCAGAGCACGCCGGTCCGCCGACGTCGACGCCAGTGCCGGCACCGACACCGACGCCGATCAGATCAACGCCTGACCCGCAGTGCTAAACGTCGGTGTGAGGTGGGAGGTGTCGTTGAAGCACCGCACGACCCATTGGTGACCGTCGACGACGACGTGGGAGATCGATGCGTTGTCGGCGCCGACGAACGCGAACCCCGACGTTCCCGCGGCGATGTTGAGCACCTGACCGATCACGCCGCCGTGGACGACTGCGACGACAACCTCGTCTGGGTGCGCGGCGGCGATCCGTTCGATCCCCGCACGCACTCGCCGTTCGAAGTCGTCGGCGGGCTCGGCGCCGGGGATCACATCCCACCGCTGGGCAGCACGCATCTCCAACGCGATCGGATCGCCATCCGCGACGCGCTTGCGGAGCTCGCCGCCTTCCCAGTCGCCGAGAAACACCTCGCGCAAATCGGGCTCGACGTGCGGTTCGCCGCCGATCCGATCGAGCAACGGCTGCGCGGTCTGGCGCGTCCGTTGCAGCGAGGTCACATAGACGGCGCCGATCGGTTCGCCGGTCGCCACGAGCCGGTCGGCGACGAGTTCGGCCTGGGCATGCCCATCGGGAGCGAGCGGCGGATCGCCATGGCCGTCGACCAGGTCGAACGACTCGCCCTCGACGTGCGGCGCCGACTCGCCATGGCGGACAAGCAAGATCTCACATGCACCCGGAGGAGGCTGGAAACGGGACTGACGGAACTGGCGGGAGGTGCTCATCGCGT
>JBCBSO010000741.1:0-1971 GCA_039819205.1 Actinomycetota bacterium | reverse complement strand
AGCTCCAGCTGCACATCGCGTCGGGTGGGTCCCTGGAGGGCGATCCGCCACCACCGAGCGGCTGGAGCTTGACTAGATCGAGACCGGTGGTGAGCTCGGTGATCGGGTGTTCCACCTGGAGTCGTGCATTGACCTCCATGAACGCCAGCGATTGATCGGCCGGTTGGTAGAGGAACTCCACCGTCCCGGCGCTCCGGTAGCCGGCTGCCCGGCCGAGACGTGCGGCGGCGTCGAGCACCTCACGATGCTGCTCGGGGGTGAGCGCTGGCGAGGGCGACTCTTCGAGCAGTTTCTGGTTGCGCCGCTGCGTACTGCAGTCGCGCAGTCCGACGGCCCACACGGTGCAGCGTCGTCGCCCACGATCTGTACCTCGATGTGGTGCGCGCCCGGGACGAGCGATTCGAGGAACACGCGGTCGTCGCCGAACGCCAGCCGTGCCTCGGCACGCGCCGATTCCAGCGCGTCGCCGAGTTCGCTCGCATCGTCGACCTTGCGGATCCCTCGGCCGCCGCCACCGGCGGTGGCCTTGACGAGCAATGGGAAGCCGATCCGGGTGGCGTGTTGGAGTGCCTCCTCGACCGACTCAACCGGACCGCCACTCCACGGCGCCACCGGCACGTCGGACGATTCAGCGATCTGCTTCGAAGTGATCTTGTCGCCCAGCAGGCGCATCACTTCGGACGTTGGGCCGATGAAGGTGATGCCGAGCGAATCACAGAGTTCGACGAACTGGGGGTCCTCAGCGACGAACCCCCACCCGGCCCAGGCCGCGTCGGCGCGGGTGCTGCGCAACGCATGCTCGAGCCGCGTGAGATCGAGGTAGGTCACGCGCCGATGACCGTCAGCGTCGACCGATGTGGCCGGGCCCAGGTGGTACGCCTCGTCGGCCTCGCGTACGAACATCGAGTGACGGTCGGTGTCGGTGTACAGCGCGATGGTCGTGAGTGCGTTGCCGGTCTCGAGTGAGTGTTCACGGGCCGCGTTGATGAATCGCATCGCGGGTTCGCCGCGGTTGACGATGGCGATGCGTTGGAGTTGTTGGTGTTTGGACGGTGTGCCCGTGGTGTTCATGTTGCGTCCTCGGCGGTCGCCGCGCGTCGCAGCGGGGCCACGAGGTCGTCGTCGAGCGCACCGGGCAGCCGGATCGTTCGGTAGCCGGTCATCCGCACGAGCACCGTGCCGTCGTTGTCGACGACGATCGCCTGGTGGCCTGCGTCGTCGTCGGCGGCGGGATCGACGACGGCGATGGCGTCGTCGATCGAGGACTCGGGGGGACCGAACTCCACGTGATCGATGTGGTTCGGGAGGGCCATCTCGCCACTCGTGCCAATTTCCCAAACGCCAGCGGTCTGGAAGCACAGCTCGAGCCATCGTGGTGCGGTGACCAATCGCGCGTCGGCCGGATCGGTCGCTGCGGGGGCGTCGTCGTCCCACTCTCCGCACATCTGGCTACCGGCGATCCACGCTTCGTCGAGGACCTGGTAGGCCGGACCGTGGAAGTAGATGCGGTAAATGTCGTCGGCGTCCACCTCGACGTCGCCGTCGTCCGGCACCGGTGCCGATCCCAAGTCGGCGGCGCCGTCGCCCGACCGCAACCGCACGGTGCCGGTGAAGTGCACCGTGGTCTGCGGTTCCGATTGATTGGCCAGCACGCGTTGTCCGATCAATGCACAGTAGGCCGTGATCTCGTCGCCGTCGCCCGGCACCAGCTGTGCGGTCACCACGATCTCGCGCGGCTCGTCGCGGAAGAACTTGAACGGAGCCAAGAAGTCGACGTCGTCGACTGCCACGATGTGATGGTTCGGGGCCAGCAGCGTGGCAGCGGCGGCGAACGACTCGACGCCCATCACGCCGGGCAGGACGGCGGTGCCGTCGATGCGATGGTCGTTGAGGAACGGCTGCTGCATCGGATCGAGCGTGCCGCTAGCGACGAGTCCGTCTTCGAGGGTGAGTGCCCGCGCAGTGTCGAGC
>JBCBSO010000740.1:0-1979 GCA_039819205.1 Actinomycetota bacterium | reverse complement strand
GAGGCGTCGGACCGTGGTCGGCCTACCTCTTCGGCGAGAAGTCGTACCTGGTGCTCAGCTTGGTGGCCAAGTCGCTGTTGGCGTGGCAGATCTACGGCGGCTCGCTAGCGACCGACACGTGAGGCCCGCTTTCTCGGGGTTGTGGGCTGCGGAAAGCGCAGCCAACAACCCCCAGAAGTGGGGACTCGACGAGCTCAGCGTGTGGCGGTTCGTCGCTGCAGCGTGCGAATCGTGCCCACGGTGCCGCCGGCGATCAGGGCGACGAGGATGGTCCAGCCGACTCCGGGATGTCCGTCGAAGGCCTCGGCGAACCCGGCGGTGCTCGCTTCCTGGGCGGCCCGAGGCCCGAGCTCGAGGATGTTGCCCAGCGGCTCGAACGCCCAGCGCACTGCGAGCGGCACGCTCATCGCCTCCGCGAACCACCCCATTTGGCTGACCGGCACCACGGCGCCGGCGAACAAAACCTGTGGGAAGCACAACATCGGCAGGGCCAGTGTGGCCTGCGATGCGTTGTGCACCGCCGACGAGGCATGCAGTCCGAGGACCACGGCCGCAGTGGACAGCAGCTGTAGTGACACGAACACACCAACCCATTGCCCGATGTCCATGTCGGGCAGCCGGCCCGCAGCCTCCAGCATCGTGATCTGCGCGATGTTCACTGCGGCGAGCATCGGCAGCAGGACCGCCAGCTTCGATGCCACGTAGGCGCCGATGCGCAGACCAGCGCGCCGTTCACGGCGAACGATCTCGAACTCGCCGACCACCTGCAGGAGCCCGTACGTCAGCCCGAAGAAGAAGCTGTTGAACGCCATCCAGAACAGCGTCTGAATCGCCAAGTCGATCGTCGGAGCATCGCCATCGAACGCTCCGGTGGGGAACAGGAACGTCATCGTGCCGATGATGAACACCGGCGATCCGACGAGGATGCTCAGCGTCAACCGGTTGCCCTTGATCAGGTCGATGTTGCGCCGAACGAGTCCGAGCCACTGTCGTGGCCCTGTGCTGCCGGTCGCTGTCGGCGCGTCGACGGTCGGCGCAGTCGCTTCGACTGCGGACACTTCGTCCCCAGATGCCGGCCAGTCGTTCAGACGCTCGTACACCTCGGTCACGTTGTTGACCCCGAAGTGCGCCGGAGCATCGACGGGTCGACCCACGAAGGCCACATGGCCACCGCGCGCGATGAACACCACTCGATCACACGACGTGAGGTCGGCCGGGGAGTGCGTCGCGACAACGACGGTCGACCCGCCATCAGCGAGGCGCCGCAATGCTCGCATCAGTTCTGCAGCATTCGCTGGATCGAGACCCGAGGTGGGCTCGTCGAGCACGCACAGCGACGGATCGGTGAGCATCTCGGCGGCGAGGCTGGCGCGCTTGCGTTGTCCGCCCGACAGATCCCCGACGGCCACGTTGCGCTGCGTGTCGAGGTCGAGCCGGCGCAGTGCGTGGTCGACCGCTGCGGTTCGTTCGTGGGCGTCGGCGCCGGCCATCCGCAGCGCGGCAGTGTGCAGCAGCGTCTGGCGCAGCGGGAGCTCGCGGTGGATGATGTCGTCCTGGGGAACGAACGCCGCGACGTCGTGGCGCTGCACTCGGCCGCTCGACGGGTTGCGCACGCCGGCGATGATCTCCACCAGCGTGGTCTTCCCTGCCCCGCTCCCGCCGGCGATGCCGACGATCTCGCCGGCGTCGATCGACAGTGAGGTCGGGTGGAGCAACGTCCTGTCGTCGACGGCGTAGCTGACGTCGTCGACGCGCACGGTGGCGGAATGGCCGGTTGTCAGGACGACACGATCGGTGGTCTTTGTCGTGTCGGCGGTCGTGGTGGTGGTGCTGGTGGTCGCGGGGCTCGTGGTGGTGGTCGTGGCCCCAGGGCCCGTCGTTGCGGGGCCTTCGTCGGACGTGGTCGATCCGCTCGCGACGGGCGGCGACGTCGAGCTTCCGCCGGAGGTCGCGTCGATCCCCTGGTCCCCCTCGAACCG
>JBCBSO010000739.1:0-1981 GCA_039819205.1 Actinomycetota bacterium | reverse complement strand
ATCACCGGCCGCGACGCCGCGCCGGAGATCATCGAGCTCGCTGACACCGTGACCGAGATGCGCAGCGTGAAACACGCGTACGAACAGGGCATCCGCGCGCTGCGCGGCATCGACTACTGAGTCGGCGATCGGTCGCGACGATCTGGGACATGCGCCATCGAACTGCCATCATCACGCAGCGATGACGTTGCTGCGCGACCGCCTCAACGATCTGCCCGCGCCCGACGCCGCAGCGCGCGATGCAGTGCACGAGCGGGCTGCGGAGATTCTGCGTCCGAGCGGCGCGCTGCGCTGGCTCGACGAGATCGCGGCGTGGGTCGCTGGATGGCAGCGCACGCCGCGGCCGAGCATCGAACGCCCGACCGGCCTCATCTTCGCCGCCGATCACGGTGTTGCCGCGGCCACCAAGGTCAGCGCCTACCCCACCGGCGTGACCGAGGCAATGCTCGCCGCATTCGGCGACGGACGCTCCACTATCTCCGCCTTCGCCCGCATCGTCGGCGCCGACGTCCGGGCGATTGATGTCGGGGTCGGCCGTCCGACTGGCGACATCCGCTACGAACCGGCGCTCGGCGAAGGACGGTTCGACGAGATCGTCAACACCGCGTTCGCCGCAGTCGATGAACTCGAATGCGACCTGCTGGTGCTGGGCGAGATGGGCATCGGCAATACGACCCCTTCTGCGGCGATCGCCGCTGCGCTGGCCGGCGGAGAGACCGCCGCCTGGGTCGGACGAGGCACGGGAATCGACGACGAGAGTCTCGAACGAAAGCGCGGCGCGGTGCGTGAATCGGTGAACCGCATCGCCGGTGTGACCGACCCGCTGGAGATCTTGCGCGAGGTCGGCGGGGCCGAGCTGGTCGCTATCGCCGCGGCCATCGTTGCGGCCCGTCATCGCTCGCTTCCCGTGGTGCTCGATGGCTACGTGGTCACCAGCGCCGCGCTGCCGTTGGCGATGATCGCCGACGACGCGCTCGACCACTGCACCGTCGGCCACTGCTCGGCCGAGCCGGGACATCGACGACTGCTCGAACGACTGGGCAAGAAGCCGTTGCTCGATCTCGACATGCGACTCGGTGAAGGTTCGGGCGCGATGGCGGCGGTGCCGCTAATCGCCATGGCCTGCGCGGGGATCACCGCCGTGCCCACCTTCGGGGAGTGGTTCGGCGAGTGAAACCTTCGGCGCCTGAGCGGTCCGCCGAGTGACTCAGGCGGAGCGCGGGCTACCCCCGCTCGGAGTGCTCGGCGCGCTGACGTTCCTCACCCGCGTGCCAGTCCGACTGCGTCGAGCGCCCGACCTCGCGGCGAGCGTGCCGTGGTTCCCGGTGGTCGGCGGCGTGATCGGCGTGATCGTCGGCGCGCTCGCTGCGGGGCTCGGCGAGTTCGTACCGATAAGCGTCGCCGCCGCGATCGCAGTGATCACCGGCGTTGCGTTGACCGGCGCGTTCCACGAGGACGGCCTGGCCGACCTGGCCGACGCAATGGGTGGGTGGACCGTCGAGCAGCGGCGCGAGATCCTCAAGGACTCGCGCCACGGCAGCTACGGCGTGGCGGCGCTGACCTCGTCGATCGTGCTGCGCATCGTGTGCGTCGCCACACTGGCGCCGGCCGCCGCCTTCGCCGGGCTGGTCGCCGCGCACGCATTGGGACGGGCCGGTGCCGTGGCCACCATGGGAGTTCGGGCCCAACCGACCGAGACCGGGCTCGGCGCCGAGTACACCAGCGCGGTGAGCCCGCGGCGCGCCGCGCTCGGCGTCGCCGGCGGCGTACTCATCGCCGTACTGGCGACCGGCTGGTGGGCCCTACCGCTCGCGGCCGCCGCGGCGGTCGCGGCCCTCGCCGTCGGACTACTCGCCCGGCGCGCCCTCGGAGCAATCACCGGCGACGCCCTCGGCGCGATCGAACAGGTCGGCGAGTGCCTGGTGCTCGTGGTGGTCACCGGCCTGGCCACCCGCCACCCCCTCTGGTGGACCTACCCCGC
>JBCBSO010000738.1:0-1982 GCA_039819205.1 Actinomycetota bacterium | reverse complement strand
GCCCAGTTCGCGGCTGAACGGATGGGTGTTGTAAAGCGCGACGTGGCCGGTGGTGGCGTAGCGGATTCGGTCGCCGTGGCTGAAGATTGTCACGCCGGGCGACCTCCCGCCGCGCCGTACGCAACCAGAGCTGCATCGGAAAGCTCGGGCCAGCGTTGCAGCGCAGTGCTGCCCCACTCGTCGAAGGGACGGTCGGTCAGGGCGACGACGGCGACGTCGGCCGCCGGGTCGCGCCACATCATCGTGCCAGCCCCACCGAAGTGGCCGTACGTGCTCGGCGCGTTCGCCAACCCTGTCCAGTGCGGCTGCTTGTCCCCGCGGATTTCGAAACCGAGCCCCCAGGGACACTGCTCGAAGCGACCCACACCCGGAACGATACCGCTCAACCCGGGGTACTGCGTCCGAACCGCATCGGCCGCGGTGTCGGCGGTGATCAATGACGGCGTACGTGCCTCGCGCAGGAACTCGGCGAGGTCATCGACCGATGTGCGCAGACGGTGGGCAGGCGATCCGGCGAGTTCGCTCTCGGTCATGCCGAGCGGCGCGAGCACCGCGTCGTGGAGGTACTGCGCGAAGGACATGTCGGCGGCTGCGGCGACCGCGTCGGCCGCCAGCTCGATGCCGCCGTTGGAGTAGGTGCGGGTCCGCTCGACTGGGGCGATCG
The DNA here is from genome assembly GCA_039819205.1 of Actinomycetota bacterium. GTDB lineage: Bacteria > Actinomycetota > Acidimicrobiia > Acidimicrobiales > Ilumatobacteraceae > JABSQH01. Next base: position 1,318 of record JBCBSO010000738.1, on the reverse strand, counting down.
GTTCGTGCCCGTTGAAGGGGTAGCCGCCGGCGTGGGCGAGGAGGTGACGCAGCGTGCAGCCGGGTTGGCCGATCGGTGAGTCGAGAGCGATCACACCTTCTTCGACGGCGACCAACGTCGCCCAGGCACTGACCGGCTTGGCCAATGAGGCGACGCGGAACTGCTGGTTGGTCGGACCGATCCGCTCGACGACTCGGTCGCCATCGAGGATGGCCGCGGCGACGGTGGGTACCGGCCAGGTCGCGGTGAGATCAAGTACGCCCATCGCCGCGACGTGGTCGACTCAGGTGAAGTCGCGCAGCAGCTCGGCGACGTGGAACGCAAGGTCGACACTCTGGCGAGCGTTGAGTCGCGGGTCGCACACGGTTTCGTAGCGGTGATCGAGATCGGTGTCGACGAGTTGGTCGCCGCCGCCGAGGCACTCGGTGACGTCTTCACCGGTCAGCTCCACATGGAGTCCGCCGGGCCACGTGCCTTCGGCACGGTGGGCGCGGACGAAGCCGCCGATCTCGCGGACGACATCGTCGAAGTGCCGGGTTTTTTGTCCGCCGGGCGCGGTGAACGTGTTGCCGTGCATGGGATCGCATGCCCACACCACGGGGTGGCCCGACTCGCGCACAGCGCGTAACAGTGGCGGCAGGGCGTCGTCGATGTTGTCGGCGCCCATTCGCGTGATCAGCGTCAACTTGCCTGGGATCTGCGAGGGGTTGAGGCGCTCGCAGAGTTCGAGGGCCTCGTCGACGGTGCTCGTCGGGCCCAGCTTGCAGCCGATCGGGTTGGCGACGCCGCGGAGGAATTCCACGTGGGCGCCGTCGAGTTCGCGGGTGCGCTCGCCGATCCACAGCATGTGCGCCGAGCAGTCGACCCACGCCCCGGTGAGCGTGTCGACGCGCGTGAGGGCTTCCTCGTAGCCAAGGATCAGCGCCTCGTGGCTGGTGAACACATCGACTTCTGAAAGGTTCGGGTTCGACTCGGTGTCGACACCGCAGGCGCGCATGAATGCGAGCGCCCGGTCGATCTCATTGGCCAACGACTGGTAGCGCTGTCCCTCAGGGCTCGACGACACGAACTCTTGTGTCCAGGCGTGTACTCGGGAGAGGTCGGCGAACCCGCCCTTGGTGAACGCCCGCAGCAGGTTGAGCGTTGACGCCGACTGGTGGTAGGCCTGCACGAGCCGTTGTGGGTCGGGCTGGCGGGCGGCCTCAGTGGTCGTGGGATCGTTGACGATGTACCCGCGGAACGATGGGATTTCGGCGTCGCCCACCTGTTCGACCGGCGAGCTGCGCGGCTTGGCGAACTGTCCGGCGATACGGCCCAC
>JBCBSO010000737.1:277-1984 GCA_039819205.1 Actinomycetota bacterium | reverse complement strand
GCGGTCGGCTCGGCAATTGCGGTGATCAGGTACTCGTCGTCGGCGAGCACCACCGTGCCATCGTCGAGGGTGCGCTCGGTGTTGTACAAGCCGATCAACGCCGGACCGGCGCCACCGTTCCAGTCCGTGCCATGGCACGCTGCGCATCCGTTGGTGCTCATGATGCTCTGGCCCCGTTGGGCCGCCTCGGACAAGGGCGCAGTGGTGGGTGCAGAGTTGCTGTCGGCACCACACGCGACGGCGACGAGCGCAATCGCTGCGGTGGTCGCACACGCCGCACCGAGGCGCCGGAATGATGTGAATCGGGCCACGTCAGAATGGTCGCCGGTCATCGCTCTCCGGTTCCCGTCGGATCGAGGATCGTTGCCGGTCATCCGTCACGTCGCCACGGCGGCCTCGGGGCCACCGTCGAGCGCGTCGAGCAGATCGCCGCGAGCTCGAGAGACGCGCGACCGGATGGTGCCGATCGGAACGCCGAGCACCGCAGCGGCCTCGTCGTATTGCATCCCGAGCACCTGGGTCAGCACGAACGCCTCGCGTCGATCGTCGTCGAGTTCGGCGACCAGTTCGTCGAGGGCGACCCGGCCCGAAGCGTCTGGCGCCGTCAGTCGGCCAGTGCCGGATCCGGCGGTGGTGTCGTTGAGCACCGCAGCATCGAGCCGGCGTCGGCGCACAGCACGGCGGGCGTGATCGGCGCAGACGCGCCGGGCGATCGTCAATAGCCACGCCCGGCCAGGTCCGTCGGCGCGATAGCGGTGGATCGATCCGATTGCCCGCTCGTAGGTCTCCTGCGCCAGATCATCTGCCGCCCGCGCGTCGCCGAGGTAGTGGCAGAGCCGCCACACGTCGGCCTGCGTCTCAGCGATGAACTGCTCGAGCGCGTCGCGATCACCGTCGCGCGCAGCTTCGAGCAGCGTGGTCAGCCGATCCATCGAGGCCATTGTCGCAGCGGTGGAACCAAATCCCTTCGCGCGACGACAGATTGCCCATGAAGTGCGCGTCGGCCCGCGAACTGCTCTCCGCTGCGGCGGATGGGGAACTCCGTCCGTCCGAGCAGCGAACGCTCGATGAACACATCGCTGGGTGTGCCGACTGCCGCGCCTACGCCGAGCGCCTCGGCGGCCTCGACCGGATCGTGCGCGTCCGGCCGGCAGAGGCGGTCCCCAACCTCGTTCCGGCCGTGGTCGCCAGGGCGCGTCCGGCCCGTCTGGGCCGGGGCGGATGGCTGCGTCCGGCGCTGGCGTGGACGGCCATTGTGCTGCTCGCCCAGAGCATCCCGGGGCTGGCGATGGGCAGCTTCGCCGGTGCCGACACCCACGTGGCCCGCCACCTCGGGGCGTTCGGCGTGGCGCTGGCGATCGGGCTGTTGTACGTCGCCTGGAAACCGCACCGTGCGTTCGGTCTCCTCCCCTTCACCGCTGCCCTCGTCGGCACCATGCTCGCCGCTGCCGCGTTCGATGTGGTCGACGGCGGGAGCACGGCGCTCGCCGAGCTCATCCATGTGACCGAGCTCATCGGTCTCACCCTGTTGTGGATGATCGCTGGATCACCCGGGTGGCCGCTGCGCCTCGACGAGTGGCGCGACCGCGTGCGCGTCAGCGTCGCACGACGACGCTCGTCGTCGGCCGCCGTGCCGCGCGCTGCGCACCTTGCGCGCACACCGCCGACCACCAACTGAGACCCGCCGCACCCTCAGCGGTGTCACCG
>JBCBSO010000737.1:0-267 GCA_039819205.1 Actinomycetota bacterium | reverse complement strand
GTCACCGACGCCGAACGCGTCGACCACGGCGGAACCGCACGCGTCGAGATCACCTGCGTGGAGCGCGTCGACCGCCGGTGCGAGCGGACCCGTGGGCCACGGCACCGACTCGAGTAGCGCTGGCGACAACCGCACCACGCGCGCAGACATCCCGGTTCCGCCGTGGTGTTGCCACGCCCACTGCGACGCGATCGGCGAGGTCAGCACGGCAGCCACCTCCCACACCGCCGCTCGCCCTCGGTCGGGCAACACGGCGATCACGGGTAC
>JBCBSO010000736.1:0-1986 GCA_039819205.1 Actinomycetota bacterium | reverse complement strand
GGCGAAGGCCCGTTCACGGTGTTCGCTCCGACCGACGACGCCTTTGCGGCGCTGCCGCCCGAGCTGATCGAGGCGCTGCTGCTCCCCGAGAACCAAGAGGTGCTCGCCCAGATTCTCACCTATCACGTCGTGTCGGGTGAGGTGCTGTCGACCGACATCGCTGCCGGCGACGTCGAGACCGTCGAAGGCTCAACGATTGCCGTAGGTGTCGATGAGGGCACGGTCACGGTGAACGACGCCACGGTGATCGCCGCCGACGTCACCGCGGACAACGGCGTGATCCACGTGATCGATGCCGTGTTGCTGCCGCCGGACGTCGATCCGTCGGCGCTGATCGGCTGAACCGTCAGCACGTAACACAGAGATCCCCTTCCGCTCCCGGGCGGCGCCGTGTCCTAGCGTGGACGTGGTGCCGCCCGAAGCGCGTTGTGAGCTCTGCGAAGCCGCACCGATCACCGAGCGCTACTACAGCGACGACATGTGCTGGATCGCCGAGTGCGAGTCGTGTGCGGTGCCGATGGTGGTGTGGCGCCACCACGGAGCGAATCCGTCGGAGGCCGATCGAGCCGCCATGATCGACAAGTTGCGCGCCGTGGTGGAAGCGCGTGGTGGCTCGTTGGCCGAGTCGTACTGGATCGACGAAGCGATGCGTACGATTCCCGATCACTTCCACGTTCACGCCCGACCTCGATTCCGCTGGTGATCCAGTATGGGGACCGTCTGATGAGCCTTCCTGCACCCGCCGATCTGTTGCCGCACCGCCCGCCGTTCTTGTTCGTCGACGAGCTGGTCGAGCTCGAGCCAGGGGTACGCGCCGTCGGCCGGTGGCGGCTCGTTGGCGACGAGTGGTTCTTCCCCGGTCACTTCCCCGGTCGGCCGACGCTGCCGGGCGTGCTGATGGCCGAAGCGATCGCCCAGCTGGGCGCCACAGCCGTGCTCAGCGACGAGCGCTATGCAGGGAAGCTGCCGTTGTTCGGTGGGCTCGACAAGGCTCGGTTTCGACGGCAGGTCGTTCCCGGCGACGAATTGACCCTCGAGGTCGAACTCGGTCGGATGTCGGCGCGCGCCGGCAAGGGGAGCGGTCGCGCCTCGGTGGGCGACGAACTCGCGTGCGCCTGCGACCTGATGTTCGTGTTCGCGTAGGCGCCGACCGGCTAGCTCGGCGGGGCGAAGACGACCGAGCCGTTGTGCCCGCCGAAGCCGAAGTTGTTGGAGATCACCGGAGCCGGTGTCCACACTCGCGGCTCGCCGATCACGAGGTCGATCGACATCTCGGGGTCGACCGCGACGGTGTTGGCCGTCGGCGGGATCAGCCCGTGTTCGATCGACAGCAAGGACGCCGCCGCTTCGAGTGCCCCTGCGGCGCCCAGCGCGTGTCCGGTGACGCCCTTGGTCGACACCACCGGAACAGCATCGGCACCGAAGACCTCGGTAACTGCCGACGCCTCTGCGGCGTCGTTGAGCGGCGTCGATGTGCCGTGGGCATTGATCTGGCCCACCTGATCGGGAGTGAGCCCCGCGTCGTCGAGTGCCAGGCGCATGCAGGCGATTGCTCCGGTGCCGCCCGGTGATGGCGCCGTGATGTGGTGCGCATCGGCGTTGCTGGCGCTGCCCAGGATCTCGCCGATAATCGTGGCCCCGCGCGCTTCGGCGCTGGTCCACTCCTCGAGGATCAACACTGCAGCGCCTTCGCCCATGACGAACCCGTCGCGGTCGACGTCGAACGGGCGGCTGACGCCCGTACTGGTCAGGGCTGTCATGTTGCCGAAGCCGGCCAGCGCCGTGATGGTTGACGCCGCCTCGGCGCCGCCGGTGGCGACGGCATCGATCATGCCGATGCGGATCAAGCGGGCGGCGTAGCCGATGGCGTGCGAGCCGGCCGCACATGCGGTGCAGATCGTTTCGTTGGGCCCTTGCAGCCCGTAGCGCATCGAGATCGCCGCGCCCGGCGCATTGGCCATCATCATCGGGACCAGGAACGGCGAC
>JBCBSO010000735.1:0-2000 GCA_039819205.1 Actinomycetota bacterium | reverse complement strand
CCTCGACGGCAAACGCGACCGAGCTCGGATTCGCCTCGCCGCCGCTGTCGACGAATCGGAGCTGGTCGCCCGATACGGCGACGACATCGAGATCCGCCAGTCGATCGGCTGGGACCGCGATCGCGACGATCTCGTCGAGACGATCGAGCGCCGGTTGGGGGCGATTCGCTTGGCGACGAGCACGGGGCCACCGCCGCCGGGAGATGCGACGACCGCTGCGCTGCTCGCCCGCGTCCGCGACACCGACCTCGGCGCACTGCGCTGGAGCGACCAGGCTGCCGCCTTGCGGGCACGTGTGACGTTTCTGCACCGAACGCACGGTGCGCCCTGGCCGGACTGGTCGACCGAGGCCTTGCGCGCATCGCTCGAAGAGTGGTTGGCGCCCTTCCTGCCTGGCGCCCGGCGTGCCGCCGATCTCCACGCGCTCGACCTCGTCACCGTCCTGCGCGCCCAGCTGCCGTGGCCGCAGGGTGCAGAGGTTGACGAACTTGCGCCGCCGTCGTTGGCCCTGCCGACGGGACGCACCACACGGCTCGACTACGACGGCGACGACCCGGCGGCGGCGGTGCGCGTGCAGGATCTGTTCGGCCTCGACGAGCATCCGACCGCGGCCGGTCGGCCGATCCGCCTGACGTTGCTGTCGCCGGCCGATCGCCCGATTCAGGTCACCACCGACCTGCCGGGGTTTTGGCGCGGATCGTGGGCCGACGTGCGCAAAGACATGGCGGGGCGATATCCCAAGCACCAGTGGCCGGTCCACCCCGAGCGGGCAACTCCGAAGCGCCTCAAGGGCGACGGGTGAGCGCACTCTCGATCGCTGGCCTGTGGCTCCCCACTGCGTTGGCGTGCGTTGCGCTGGCCTACGTCGGCGCTGCGGTACAGGCCACGGTGGGGATCGGTCTCGGCATGCTCGCTGCACCGGTGCTGGCGCTGATCGACCCGTCGTTCGTCCCGGTCGTGATTGTTGTCTCCGTATTGCCGTTGTCGGTCGCCGTCACGGTGGCTGACCGCGAACACGTGCAGACCCGGGGCATCGGCCTAGCACTGCTTGGCCGCCTCCCAGGCGTTGCGGTGGGCGCCTATCTCGTGGCCCGCATCTCCGACACGATCCTTTCGGTACTGGTGGCGGCAGCGGTGCTCGCCGGCGTCGCGGCGTCGATCACCTCCCGTCGCTTCCAACCAACCTCGACCGCACTGTTCACCGCCGGCTTCGCGTCGGGGATCACCGGGACGTCGGTGGGCATCGGTGGACCGCCGATGGCCCTCACCTACCAGCACGACGACCGAGCGCGGATGCGCTCCTCGCTCGCTGCGTTCTTCGCCGTCGGCACCGTGTTCTCGATCATCGCACTGACCATCGCTGGTGAGGTCGGCGGACACGAACTGGAACTCACCGCACTGGTGCTGCCGTTCGTCATGCTCGGCTGGTGGACGTCGCGCCGCCTACACGACCACGTTCCGACCGAAGCGATTCGCCCAGCGGTGCTCGCCCTGTGTGCGTTCTCCGCGGTGGCGCTGCTCGTGCGAACGATCTAACGGCTGCGGGCGAGGACGGCGACTTCGCTGCGAAAGCTGCGATCTGGGCTCTCCTCGCCGTGAACGAACGAGTCGCGGGCCAGCACCTCGAACTCGCGGAACGCGTCGATCGCATCGTCGTCGCGCACCGGCTCGTCGACACCGAGCCGGCCTGCCTCGGAGCGCGGCTTGCCGGTCACCGAGTTGCGCAGCACCACGAACCGTCGTGTGCGCGGCGACACCAGGTCGATGTAGTTGGCCACTACGTCGGGCTCCATCTCCTGGAACGACATCATGTTGACGAAAAGGTCGACCGAGCCGGTGACGCGCGGCAGCTGCCAGGGGCACAACACGACCGCCGTATAGCGCTGGCGCGCCGCATCGAGGTCGATCGCTTCGTCGTTACGGTGGTCGAGATACGACCACACTCGGTCCTCGCCGAAGAGTTCTGAGAGGTAATACGTCGCCACGGCGGCGACGGGCGG
>JBCBSO010000734.1:0-2000 GCA_039819205.1 Actinomycetota bacterium | reverse complement strand
CGACGACGAGCAACGCGGAGTCGTGGTTTGAGGGTCTCGGCGTCAGCTGCAGGTGAACGCGACGGAGAAGTTGTCGTCGCCGTTGACCGTGCCGGCGGGGGCGCGGATTTCAGCGGGGAAGTCGGGAAGCGTGCTCAGGTCGTTGCCGAAGCTGGCGCTGACCGAGGTGAATCGGTCACCGGTGAGCTGCATGCCGTCGCCCGAGTCGCCGGCAAATCGCACGACGAGGTGGTCGAGAACGCGGTCGTCGTCGCCGGCGTCCGTCCGGTCGATCGTCTCGGTCATGTTCCCCCTGGGGTGACGCGACGTCGTCGTCGCGAGATGTCCGCAACGGCGTCGTTGCCGCAGCTGGGTCCACCGTAGTGGGCGGTACCCCCCATCGTGCAGACTCGGAAGGTGACACTCTTTGCCGATCTCGCCGCCACGTCAGAGCGGGTCGCGGCGACGTCCAAACGCAACGCCAAGGTGACCGCGCTCGCCGGTTTGCTCGCCTCACTGGAGGGTTCTGAGGTGCGCCCAGCGGTGGCCTTTCTGGTCGGTTCCACCACCCTCGGGCGCATCGGTGTCGGCTGGGCGTCGATCGGCGCGCTCGACGTCGCGCCAGCGGCAGCCCCGTCGCTGGCCGTGCTCGACGTGCAGGCGGTGATCGAGGCGCTGGCCGAGTCGACCGGCGACGGGTCGACGGCTCGACGGCATGCCGCACTCGAAGCACTGTTCGCGCAGAGCACCGCAGGTGAACAGGCGTTGTTGCGCGGGATCCTCGGTGGTGAGCTACGCCAGGGCGCGCTCGATGGCGTGATGGCGAGCGCAGTTGCGCAGGCAGCCGCGGTACCGGTGGGTGCGGTGCGACGGGCGGCGATGTTCACGGGCGATCTTGGCGAAGCGGCGGAGATTGCGCTGACCGATGGCCGTGATGGTCTCGACGCTGTGGTGCTGCAGCCGTTGCGGCCGGTCGAACCGATGCTGGCGTCGACTGCACCGTCGGCGGCCGAAGCGCTCGGCGGCGAACCCGCACTCGTCGAATGGAAGCTCGACGGTGCTCGCGTGCAGGCACATCGGCAGGGGAGTGAGGTGCGGCTGTACACGCGCAACTTGAACGACGTGACCGCCCGTTTGCCCGAGGTGGTCACCCAGGTGCGGGGCTTCACCGGCGGTGATCTCGTGCTCGACGGCGAGGCGATGGGCCTGCTCGACGATGGTGCGCCGCAGGCCTTTCAGGACACGATCAGCGAGTTCTCGCGCGACGGCGGCGCGCCGCTCTCAGCGTTCTTCTTCGACGCACTGCACGTCGACGGGGTCAGCGTGCACGACGCGCCGTTGGTCGACCGCCGTGCGGCCCTCGAGCGGGTAGTGCCGCCCGACGCCCGTCTGCCGTCGGTGGTGACCGACGACCCAGCCGTGGCGGAGCGGTTCTTCGCCGACGCGGTTGCCGCTGGCCAGGAGGGCGTGGTGGTGAAGTCACTCGATGCGCCATACGAGGCCGGCCGCCGAGGCAAGGCGTGGCGCAAGGTCAAACCGGTGCACACCTTCGACCTGGTGGTGTTGGCGGTGGAGTGGGGCCACGGCCGGCGCCGAGGAAAGCTGTCAAATCTGCACCTCGGCGCACGCGATGGCACCGAGTTCGTCATGGTCGGCAAGACGTTCAAGGGGTTGACCGACGACATGCTCGAGTGGCAAACCCAGCGGTTTCTCGATCTGCGCGTCAGCGACGAGGGGCACGTGGTGGTCGTGCGTCCGGAACAGGTGGTCGAGGTGGCCATCGACGGCGTGCAACGGTCGACCCGTTACCCCGGCGGAGTCGCATTGCGCTTCGCTCGGGTCCGTCGGTACCGCGACGACAAACCCGTGGACCAGATCGACACCCTCGAGGCCCTCCGCTCGTTGTGACAGTTGGGGTCAGACCCCTCGTGTCACCCCCCCGGGGGCCCGGGGGGGTGGCCCCCAAAGGGACCAAGCCGCCCAAGGGGGGGGTGGGGGGGGGGGCCGGGGGGGGGGGGGGT
>JBCBSO010000733.1:0-2003 GCA_039819205.1 Actinomycetota bacterium | reverse complement strand
GAGCCGCTCGCGGTCTTCCTTGGTGGAGTTGTAGACCTCGTCACCCTTGTTGACCTCGCCCGAGTACACCCGGAAGTACGTCAGCTTGCCGAACGGGTCGGCGACGATCTTGAACGCCAGGGCAGCGAATTCGGAATCGTCGGGACCGCGGGTGATCTCCTCGTCGCCTTTCAGGTTGGTGCCCTTGGTCGGCTCGATGTCGAGCGGCGACGGCAGGAAGTCGACCACGGCGTCGAGCATCGGCTGGACACCCTTGTTCTTGAATGCCGAGCCACACAGGATCGGCACGAAGTCGAACGCCAGGGTGCCGGTGCGGATCGCGTCCTTGATCTCGTCTTCGGACACGTCCTCGCCGCCGAGGTACTTGTCGAGCAGCGCCTCGTCTTGCGTGGCGATGGTCTCCATCATCTCTTCGCGGTAGCGGTTGGCCTCGTCGACCATGTCGGCGGGGATGTCGACTTCCTCATATTTCGCGCCGAGGTCGTTCTCGTCGACGTCGGTCCACAGCAGCGCCTTCATCTTGACGATGTCGACGATGCCCTCGAATGGCTTGACCGCTTCGGGGCCACCGGCACCGACCGGAATCTGGATGACGAGCGGCACGGCCTCGAGCCGGTCCTTGACCATCTCGACGGTGCGGTAGAAGTCGGCCCCGATGCGGTCCATCTTGTTGACGAAGCACATGCGCGGCACGTTGTACTTGTTGGCCTGACGCCACACGGTTTCGGTCTGCGGCTCGACGCCGGCGACCGAGTCGAACACCGTAACGGCGCCGTCGAGCACCCGCAACGAGCGCTCGACCTCGATGGTGAAGTCGACGTGGCCGGGCGTGTCGATGATGTTGATCCGGTTGTCGTTCCACACACAGGTGGTGGCAGCCGACGTGATCGTGATGCCCCGCTCCTGCTCCTGTGCCATGTGGTCCATCGTGGCGGCGCCGTCGTGGACCTCACCGATCTTGTAGCTCTTGCCTGTGTAGTAGAGGATGCGCTCCGTCGTCGTCGTCTTACCGGCATCGATGTGCGCCATGATGCCGATGTTGCGGGTGCGCTCCAGGGGGAACTCTCGCTTGGGCATTACTTCACTTCCGTCGCTTCAATCTCAAGGGGCGTGGGGGGTGTACCAGCGGCGCGCGTGACGTCGCCCGCACAGGCACAAGCGTTGAGTGTATCGGTGGTTTCGGCGGCACACGCTGGGTGTCAGCGGGTTCGCGACATCAGGTGTCGCGGTCGGTTAGCTGAGGATGGTGATGCCGTCGCCGAGGACTTTCGCGCCGAGCAACACCAGCACCACGGTCATGATCGTGGCGTTGTGATCGATCAACCACTGCTTCATGCTGTCGAGCGCAGGCTGGGCGCGATCGCCAGCGACCGCGTTGGCGATCACCGGCGTGAGCACCGTGATCGATCCGATCGCGACGAACACCGCGAGAACGATGTACTCCTCGCCGCTGCTCAGGCCACCAGCGCCGATCGTGGTGGCCGCAGCGATCGTCAAGCCGAGATTCTTCGGATTGATGGCCGACAGCAACACCCCGACGCCGAGAGCCCGGACGGCAGTGAACTCATCGATCGATGCCATCCAGCCCGGGGTGGAGGCTTCCTCACCCGGTGCCGGGCGCGAGCGCCACTGACGGACGCCCAACACGATGAACAGCACCCCGACCACCACCTTGATCCACCCGTTGGTGCTCGATGCGCTGCCGTCGGAGTCTTCGAGCCCGAGCGCCAACACGACCGTGCCGGCAACGAAGAGGCCGGCGACCCAGCCGACCGCGAACGCGATGCTGTTCACGCCGGCGGCGCGACTGAACAACATCAGGATCACGGCGATCACCGGAACCGGACTGATCGCCACGCCAACGGCGGTGCCCAGAATCTGACCGATCACCTGGCCCATGGCGTCAGTGTGGCAGGGTCACCGCGTCCGAGTGGCTGATGGTCGACGTCGATCGACCGTGGATGACCTACCGACCTTGGATGTAGCCGTAGAGCTCGTCGTTC
>JBCBSO010000732.1:0-2005 GCA_039819205.1 Actinomycetota bacterium | reverse complement strand
GTGCTGCCTCAGAGTCGGACACGAGAACGCATGGAGAGTTTTATGTCTCCGGGGAAGACACTGACGGTCGATTCATTTCGGCAACAAGGCCCGTCAGCCTGTTTTTCGCAAGACCTGCTGCCGCGCCGCCGGTTGTCGAGTTGGCGGCCGGTGCTGGCCACTCCCTGGCTCTGACAGCGGATGGCAATGTCTGGGCTTGGGGCACCAATCAAAGCGGTCAATTGGGTGATGGAACGCGAAGACGCCGTTCGCAGCCTGTGCCCATTCTTGATCGTGGCAACATCGTTACGATCGCCGCCGGCGGAACACACTCGCTTGCCGTCGACAGCGAGGGCAATGTCTGGGCCTGGGGAAACAACTTCCGCGGCACCTTAGGCGACGGCACCACCGATGACCAGCTAGCTCCCGTCCGGCTTGCCGCGTTGAGCAACATTATCGCGGTTGCGGCGAGCAAAGGCATGTCGTATGCGCTTCGGAGCGACGGGCAGGTATTCGGCTGGGGCGTATTCACGCCGCTATGGGTGCGAGTCCCGGATGACGGGCCCATTTACACAGTGGACACTCTCACTCCGGTACCCATCCCGACCAGCGACGGCTTCCTTACGGGTATCAGGGCTATCGCGGCCGGCGGTGACGAGCTTACAGGCAGAAACGGCTTCCTGGCCCTGGACGAAGACAATCGTGTCTGGCATGCCTACGACGCCTCGTTCTTGCGCGGGCAGGATCCTGTAGGTATGGAGGTGAAGGAGGGTTTACCCGACATCCGTGAGATTGCCGTGGGAGGTGTAGATTCAGTAACTGCACGCCTATCATCACCTCAGGATGAAACCTTTTATCTGGCGCTCGATGGAGAAAACCGTGTGTGGAGCTGGGGCGAAAACAGGAGAAACCAGCTCGGCCGAGAAACGCCCGACAGACGAGACGACATACCGGCCATCATCCCCAATCTCGGCAATGTGTCGAGCATCGCGGCGGGCGGTGAGTTTGCCATGGCGGCCGTCGTCGGCGATCCCGTGACGGGCTCTCCGGAAGGCAGCGTTTGGATATGGGGCGACAACGGCGTCGGCCAGGGTGGCGGCCTGGGCTTCGATGGTGCGATTCAGGAACCCACACCCATCCACCCCTTGAGCGCTTTGTTGATCAACAACGAGTTCGACGGCGTCAGGATCATCGCCGCAGGCGCAAGCCACGCTATGGCCGTCAGCGTAGGACGTCACCTCAATGCCTGCACCGAACCAGGCACGGGCCGTGATCTGGGCAGCCGAGTCTATGCGTGGGGCAGCAACATCGACGGCCGACGTGGGGACGGCACCGGCATTGACGCCCTGGGAGCAACACCGGTGCTGACGCTGGGTGATGACGATAGCTGCGTCAGCGATATCGGCCATCGCCTCATCGTCTACAAGCAGGGCCTCGGCAGCGGTGAAGTGACAAGCGACACCGAAGGCACGGACCCCACGAGCGGAATCGACCAATCGTTCTTTTGTCGGGGCATCATGTGCTGGCAGAACGTTCCGGCCGGCACGACGGTGACACTGACGGCTGTGCCCGACGCGGGATCGTCTTCGTCAGATTCGCAGTGGCAATGGGACTGCAGCACGCTTGCCGGACTAATGACGGTCAGCGTGCAGGTCAACGGGCCGACGCACTGCAAGATTCGTTTCATCCGCGGAGAGTCGGAGGAGCCGCAAGATCCGCAGGACCCGCCGCCTGAGCTGCTTGCGAGCTTCACGGTTGTTCCGAACCCTGCCGTGGTCGATGCGAGCATTGTGTTCGACGCCGCAGGTTCCAGCGGCGATATCGCCAGCTACCAGTGGGACTTCAACGACGACGGCACTTTCGATGCGAGCGGCGAAAGCGTGGTCCACAGCTATCCGGCTGCCGGGAGTTACCTGGCACGACTCCGTGTCAGCGATACCGAGGGCAATAGCAGCGAGACGACAGAAAGCGTGAGTGTCACCGAAGCAAGCACTCAAACCGCGCTACTGATCGTGCCGGGTTCGGG
>JBCBSO010000731.1:0-2009 GCA_039819205.1 Actinomycetota bacterium | reverse complement strand
GGCGGGCACGAGGATCGATCCGTCATGATTTACGTGTTGGAGCAGCAGGGTGTTCACGCAAATCAGCGCGGCTTGGGGTAGGCGTATCAACTGGACGAAATCGGGCGCTTTCGCTCGGCGGACTGGCGCCACGCGCGTTATCGCTCAGGCGGACATGCGCACCCTGCCGGATATAGAGCGGGTGGAATGGCCTTCGCCATGCGTCAGTATCGGGCGCTTCCCGCGTCACCTCCGCGCAGACGGCGAACGCTCTATAGCACGCGGCCGGACCTCGTCCCCAGCGTCGTGTCATCAGTCGACGGCTCGTCGTCGAGCATCGCCATGCAGCGCGCCGTTCGGTCTACCTCCAGCGTACCGCGGTCGGTGCACCGGCGAGCTGACGCGTTCTCGGGAACGAGTTCGGGAACAGTCCCCCGAAGAGCGCAGGGGAAGCGGTGGCCGGGCGATCGTGGTGGATCAGCCGGTCAACACCTCGGACACGTAGAGGTGGTCGTCGAGAACGACGAGCGAGCCTGGCGCTCCTTCGGCCAACAGCGCCGGGTCCGGCTCGCCGATCCCGCACGCGGGGACGTGCGTGAGCGCGCCGACGGCGTCGGGGAGCGCGATGCCGCATTCCTCGACGACGACACGGAGCGCTCGGTCGAGAGTCAGCGTCGACCCGGCAAGAGTGTCGGTTCCGGCGAGGACGGCACGACCGTCGGTGACCTCGACGTCCAGCCCACCGAGCACGTACCTGCCGTCGGGCGCCGCAGCGGCGGCGATCGCATCGGTCACGAGCGCGACACGGCCCGGCGCCGCGGCGAACAACATGCGGACGGACGCCGGGTGGACATGAAGACCGTCGGCGATCACCTCGATGGTCACGTGCTCAGCCTCGATCGCCGCGCCGAGGACACCGGGCGAGCGGCCCTCGAGCGGCGCCATCGCGTTGAAGGCGTGCGTCACCAGTGAGGCTCCCCGCGCGAATGCTTCCTTGGCCGTGTCGTAATCGCAGTTGGTGTGGCCGACGGCGACGGTGACGCCGGCGTCGACGAATCGTCCGATGGCGTCCATCGCTCCCGGCAGTTCGGGTGCGATCGTGATCTTGCGCAGCACCCCGGGTGCGGCAGCGAGGAGCCGGTCGACCGAGGCGCTGTCGGGTCGGGCGAGCTGGGCGCCGTCGTGAGCACCGCGTCGAGCAGGGGCGAGGAACGGGCCCTCAAGGTGGGCTCCGATGAGGGTCGAGTCCTGCTCCTTCACCGATCTGACTGCGTCCACCGATGCGACCAGACGCGGGATCGGCGCTGTGACGTACGAGGCCACGCTGCGCGTGGTGCCGTGGGCGCGCATCGCCGCCAACGCCGTGAGCGAGGGTTCGACGCCTTCCTCGAAGTTGGCGCCACCGCCGCCGTTGACGTGGATGTCGACGAAGCCGGGGGTCACGTACCGGCCGGATGCGTCGATCGACCGCTCGGCGTGGGGCGGCCGCTCGTCGCGCGAGCCGACGGCGGTGATCCGATCGTCGGTTGCGACGACCCAGCCGGGACGCTCACCGCGCGCATCGACGAGCGTGCCTGAGTGCACGAGCACCGACGCCACGCTTAGAGGCCTTGCCACGCCGGTTTGTGGGTGTACACCCAGCGGTAGTAGTCGGCGCGCTCCAGCCGCTGCGCAGCTGGTTCGTCGACGACGACGGTGACGTGCTCGTGCAGCTGAATGCAGGAGCCCGGCACCGAGGCGGTGATGGGCCCTTCGACGGCCCCGGCGACGGCGTCGGCCTTGCCGGCACCGAACGCCAGCAGCACAAGGTGGCCCGCCCGCAGGATCGTGCCGATCCCCTGGGTGATGCAGTGGGTCGGCACCTGGTCGGGCGAGTCGAAGAACCGCGCGTTGTCGGCGCGGGTCTGGGCGGTGAGCGTCTTGATGCGCGTCGACGACGCGAGCGACGAACCGGGCTCGTTAAAGCCGACGTGTCCGTCGGTGCCGATCCCGAGGAGTTGCAGGTCGATCCCGCCGTGAGCGGCCAGTGC
>JBCBSO010000730.1:0-2018 GCA_039819205.1 Actinomycetota bacterium | reverse complement strand
CGACGTGATCGACGGTCATCTGCACGCTGCCGTCGATCGAGCGGTGACCGATGACGACGCAGTCGGCGGGTTGGCTGCGTCGCTGGCGTCGTGGTCGGCCGACTATCCCGACGACTGCCGGGTCATGGCGTACGGCCTGCTGCGGCTACCCGACCAGCCGGGGCGGTGGGCGCTGGCGAGTCCGGTGGAGCGGATGGTTGCCCTCGTTGCCGGAGATGGCAACGACCGTGACGTGGCGACGGGGATCGTCGTCGACCTGCTCGGGACGGTCACCTACCGCGAGATGGCCCGCCCACTGATCAGCGCAGGCGCGAGCCAAATCGACAGTTCGCAACGACAGGAGCAACAGTGAGCCCCCAGATTCATCAAGACAGCGCCACCGATCACGACAGCGCCACCGATCAAGGCAGCGCCGACGCGGCCCAAGCATCCGAGGACTACAACACCGGCGACCACGCTCGGAAGTACCGATCGACCGCCGGCACGCAGCCCCCGATCGACGACGCACTCAAGCAACGGTGCGTGGCGGATCTCGAGCGCGACGGGTACACGATCGTGGAGAACGTCCTCGATGCCGCCACGGTCGACAACATGCGGTCGGTCGCGGAGCCGCTGTTCGATCACGACGGCGGGCGCAACGCCTTCGAGGGCTACCAGACTCGACGGCTGTACTCGCCGCTCGACGACACCGACGTGTTCGATCCGATCGTCGAGCATCCAATCGCCCTCGGGTTGCTCGACGAGCTGTTCGAGCCGAACTACCTCCTGTCGCAGCTGCAAGTGATCGACATCGCCCCCGGTGAGAACGCCCAGGGGCTCCATTGCGACGACCTCTTCTATCCGTGGCCTCGCCCGCGACCTGCACTGGGTGCGGCGACGATCTTCGCCATCGACGACTTCACCGCGGACAATGGCGCCACCGTCGTGATCCCTGGGTCACACGTGTGGGACGATCACTTTCCAACGACAGAAGAGGCAAGCCGCGCCGTGCCAGCGGTGATGCCCAAGGGGTCGATGCTGTTCTTCCTGGGGACGACATGGCACGGCGGCGGCGCGAACCACACCGACCGGTCACGTATGTGCGTGACCGCGCAGTACTGCCGCCCGTGGTGCCGCCCGCAAGAGAACTTCTCGCTCTCGGTCTCGCGCGAACGAGCAGCGCAGTCGTCTGAACATGTGCAGCGCTTGCTCGGCTACAGCATCTTCCCGCCGTTCATGGGCTTCGTCCGCGGCATGCACCCCAAGCGGCTCTTCGAACAGCTCTGAGCGAGCTGCGCGGCGACTCGCCGGCCCGGCGTCAACGCGGCACGACCCATCCAGCGACGCAGTGTTGCGGCGAGTCGTACTTAGGCAAGCGATTGCTTTGTTAAGATGGCGACATGAGCGTCAGCATCGGAGCACCGCCGCTTCGGGTCCTCGTCACCAAGATCGGCTTCGATGGCCACGATCGCGGCTCGCGGCTCGTCGCCGCCTTCCTGCGCGACGCGGGCCATGAGGTGGTGTACACGCCGCCATGGCAGGAGATCTCTGCAGTGGTCACCCTGGCCATGCAGGAAGACGTCGATGTGATCGGCGTGTCGTCGTTGGCCACCGACCACCTGATTGTGCCCGACTTGATGGCGGCGCTCAGCGACGCAGGACTCGAGCACGTGCAGGTGGTCGTCGGCGGCATCGTTCCCGATCACGAGTCGCCCGCCCTGACCGCGGCGGGCGTGGCTCGGATCTTCGGGCCGGGCTCGTCGCGCGAGGAGATCGTCGAGGGTGTCGAGACGATCGGGCGCATCGCGCAGGAACACAAGCGTGCCCGGGGAGGGTTCGAGTCATGACCGCAGTGGAACCGCAACAGCTGGCGCTGCCCGGATTCGACGAGGCCAAGGAGCGCTGGGCGCAGGCCTACGACGCTGGCGTCGCTGATCCCCGCGCGGTACGCAACCGTTCGGGCATCGAGATCAAACCGCTCTACGGCCCCGACGACTGGGACGGGTCGGGCTACGTCGACCGCCTGGGCTTTCCAGGTG
>JBCBSO010000729.1:0-2022 GCA_039819205.1 Actinomycetota bacterium | reverse complement strand
GTCACCGCCACGTCATCGCGATGCCAGCTGACGGCGGATCGCGGGCGCCCGGCCCTCTGGCTGTCAGGATGGCCGACCGTGCAGGAGATCCGACCCGCGCTGCGTGGCCTCGGCGTGGTCGCGCTCGGCGTGGCGGCGGCGTTCGCCATCACGGCCGTGGTCGATATCTCCACACTGGTCGCCGGCGTCGTGCTCGGCGCGATTGCGGCGAACGCCGGCCTGCTCCGTCCGACGTTCGATGCGGGGATCGCGTTCGCGTCGAAGCGCCTGCTGCGTGCCGGCATTGTGTTGCTCGGTTTGCGGCTGTCGATGGACGAGGTGCGCGCACTCGGCATCGAAGGGGCGGTCGCGGTGGTGATCGTGGTGCTCCTGACGTTCTTCGGTGTCCAGCTGTTGGCCAAGGCGATGGGCCTGTCGCAGTCGCTCGGACTGCTCGTCGCCACCGGCTACTCGATCTGCGGTGCGTCGGCCGTTGCGGCGATGGAGCCGCTGACCGACGCCGATGAAGAGGAGACCGCCTACGCGATCGGTCTGGTCACCTTGTGCGGCACGTTGTCGATCTTCGTGTTCCCGTTCATCGGCCGCGCCCTCGACATGTCCGACGAGCGCTTCGGCACGTGGGTCGGCGCCGGCGTGCACGATGTCGGCCAGGTCACCGCAACTGCGTCGGCGTTCGGGGCCGCCGCGTTGGCCACTGCCACGCTCGTCAAGCTCACCCGCGTGGTGCTCCTGGCGCCGATGGTGTTCGGTGTTGGATACGCCAGGCGGCGGCGTGTCGCTGCTGCCGAACAGCCGAGCGACGACGATGCGCCATCGGTGCCCCTCGTGCCGCTGTTCGTCGTGCTGTTCCTCGGCGCGATCGCGCTGCGCGCCACCGGCTGGCTGTCGGACGACGCGCTCGACGTAGCAAAAGACATCGAAGAGGTGCTGCTCACCGCCGGCATGTTCGGTCTCGGTGCCGGCGTTCGGTTTGGTCGACTGCGCCGGCTCGGCGGACGACCGTTGGTGCTCGGGATGGTGTCGTGGGTTCTCGTCGCTGGAGCGGCGCTGGTCGCCGCATACGTCGTAGCCTGAACCCATGTCGACGCCGAGCGACATCGATCCCCCCGAACACGACGACACCGCCACTCCGGCCGACGAACTGGCCGAACTCACCGGTGTCGATCCCGATCCCGCGCGAGTGCTGCGCATCGAACATGAGGAGCGTGCGGCGGCGCGCCGGTTGTCGTCGATCGAAGCGGGTCGCCGCAAGGGCGGCGCACTTGGTGCCGCTGCCGCCGGGGCGATGCTGGGGCTGCGCGACATCTACGAAGGGCCACCGAAAGACGACGATGTCGTCGCCGTGTCCGAGGCCCCCGGCGATCCCGGCGACATCGATGAGGACGGGATCGACGTCACCGTGGGCGACGTCGATGTGTGGGCGCCGCCGCCGTCGTCATCGAGCGATGACGCTGAGCCGCCGTCGAACGGCGCTCAGGTGTAGGCGCCAGGGCGGGCCAGAAACCCGCGGTGCCAGCGCGACGGCGTCAGCATCACCGCCCGAGGCTCGTCCTCGAACATCCACCTGGCGAAGTTCCGTCGGCCCCACTCGCCACTCGACGCCACGATGCGGATCGCTCCGCGGGCGCCGCGTTCGTGGGCCAGAATCTCGCCCAGTCGGGCCGACATCGCATGGTCGGCGCGAAGGTGGTGACGCACGTCGCTGGTGTACCGGTTGGCAGCCACGTCGGGGGCGAGCGCACCCGCAGCAACAATCGCCTCGGCCGCCAGCCGACCGGTGAGCAGCGCCTGGCCGATTCCTTCACCGGTCAGCACGTCGGTGGCCATCGCCGCGTCGCCCGTGAACAGCACTCGGTCGGCGGCGAGCACCGCCTTGTCGATGCGCGCCGGGATCGGCCACGCGGTGTGGCGATCTTCGAGTTGTGCGTCGGGGCCGAGGGCATCGACGATGTGCGGTCGACCGAGCAGGTCCCGCCACAGTTCGCCCATGGTCCCGGTGGGGTGTGTTCCGTCGCGGCGGAC
>JBCBSO010000728.1:0-2031 GCA_039819205.1 Actinomycetota bacterium | reverse complement strand
AAAGGCGGGGCGATGATCGTCTACGGCTGGACCATGCCGAAGACCTGGTCAAGCTCGGCAAGCGGTGAGTGAGTTCGCCGACGTCGTCCGGCGTCGGCGAATGACCCGGGCGTTCCGGTCGACACCGGTCGCCGCCGCGGTGATCGACGATCTCGTCGACCTGGCAGCAAGGGCGCCGAGCGCTGGAAAGACGCAGGGCTGGCACCTCGTGGTGCTGTCCGGCAGCGATACGGCGCGATTTTGGGACATCACGCTTCCGGAAGAACGGCGGGCCACGTTTCGATGGCAGCACCTGCTCGATGCGCCCACCATCGCATTGCCGTTCGCCGATCCCGAGGCCTATGTCGCCCGGTATGCCGAACCCGACAAGGCGCGCAGCGGCCTGGGGGAGTCGGTCGAGGATTGGCCCACGCCGTACTGGACCGTCGACGCGGCGATGGCCGTGATGACGCTGTTGTTAGCGGCCGAGGATCGCGGTCTGGGGGCGTTGTTCTTCGGCGTGTTTCGCGGCGAGGCGGAGCTGCGGGCCACATTGAACATCCCCGACGAGCTGCAGCTACTCGGTGCGATTGCGCTCGGGTACCCCTTGGCTGCGGCCGAGCAGTCGGGGCGCAGCGCGGGCCGACCCCGCCGCGGTGCCGACGAGATCATCCACCGCGGGCGCTGGTAGACGGCGGAGCAACGGCGTGTGACACCAGGGGTAAGACCCCTCGTGTCACGCCGACGGTGACGTGTGGGGTCTGACCCCTGGTGTCACAGTGTGGGATCGATGGATGGGCCAGCCACACTGGATGCGCCGATGTGGGACGACGCTGAATTCACTCCGTTGCCGCCCGCCGCGCTGCAGATCCGGCTGCTCGGCTCGTTGCTCGCGGTGGTGTTGCTCGCCGTTGTACTGGTCGTCGTCGAGGTTCTGGTGCGCCGAGCGGCCGACGCGGACCTTGCGGTCCCGGCCGGCGTGGTTCCCATAGCGATCGCGATCGTGGTCGGCGCGGTCACCGCTGTGGCCGTGTGGCTCGGCTGGCGGGCGACCGGCTGGCGGCTCGACGACCGTCTGTTTGCGATGCGTGCCGGCGTGTACACCCGCGAATGGACCGGGGTGCCGCGCGACCGAGTGCAGTCGGTACTGGTGTCGAGTAATCCCTTGCAGCGCTGGCGTGGCTTAGCCACGGTGACCGTACGCACCGCCGGTGCCCACACTCCCGCGGTCGTACTCGGTGATATCGAAGAGCCCGCCGCCGAGCGGTTGCGCGCCGAGTTGGCCCCGGGCCGCGCGGGACAGCCGGCGTGAGCACGTTGTCCGACCGATCCGAGTCTGAGTCCGACGAGTGGCGGCGTCTTCATCCGGCGACGATCCTGAGCGATCTCGTGCGCCGGCTGCCGCAGGTGCTGATCGGCGTCCTCCTGATCCTCAACAGCAGCGGGGGGAACCAACTCATCGACACGCTGCAGCTCGTGATCGGCGTGTTCGCCATTGCGCCCGTGATCGTGCGCTATGTCACGGCGCGCTACTGCGTCGACGAGTCCCTGCTGCGATGGCGGGAAGGGCTGCTGCGGCGGCAGACCGTCGATGTTCCCCGCGAGCGCATCCAGTCGGTCGATACGCGTATCGACCTGATCGGTCGCGCCTTCGGCCTGGAGTCCGTGGTGGTGAGCTCGGCCGGTGGCGACAGCGAAGTCAACATCGGCCTCGTCGACAGCGCTGCAGCTGATCGGCTGCGCCGTGAGTTGCAACGCACGACTGGCGCCGCAGTGGAGCGTGGCGGACCGCTTCCTCCGCCGAGCGCACCGCCGCGTGTGCTGGCCGAACGATCGGGACGTGACCTGCTCCGGGTGGTCGCTACTGCCGCCGAGACCGGCGACGCGTTGCTGGGGGTGGCGGGAATCTGGATCGGCGTTGCCTCGTTGCGTGCCCTCGACCTGCTCGGCGATCAAGCGTTCGCCGCCTGGGTCTCGCTCGGCGCCGTGGCCACGGTGATCCTTGCTGCAACGACCGCATCGTCACTTGCCTCGCGGGCCATCGGATTTCGG
>JBCBSO010000727.1:0-2044 GCA_039819205.1 Actinomycetota bacterium | reverse complement strand
CATCCTTCCAACGCCTGAGCACCCGTATCGCCGACCTCATCGACCGTAAAGCCGACCGCAAACACAGCGTGCGATCTGCCCGGTCCGCCCGTCGCCGAGCCGCGCTCAATAGCTCTCGCACCCCCCAATTCGAATCCCTCGAAAACCGAGTCTTGCTCAGTGTCTCGGTCGCCTCCGACCTCGACGGTTCTTGGAATCTGCTCGACTACATCTCCCACGGCTCGATCACGCTCGATGCCACGAACGGCGCCGCCCCCACATTCGGCAACATCACCGGCGGCGGTGGCGCATACGTCGATCCCGCCAACGGCAACTTCACCTTCACCGGCGGCGTCTTCAACATCGGCACCAACGGCTCCATCGGCATCGACCCCACCTACTCCGACAACTTCGGCGGCGGCACCCTCGACTTCTCCGGCGGCGTCAACTCCTCCGGCGACTTCATCGCCGCAAACGAGTTGCTCCCCAACGTCGATATCCAGACACTCCTCGTCCGACCCGAGGGCACTTACTCCAACGCCGACCTCGACGGCACCTGGAACGCCTTCCGCGTCGACGGCTCGGGCACCATCACCTTCGACGGCAACGGCAACCTCACCGCCGGCACCTACGCCAACCTCCGCGGCCCCAACATCTTCATCCCCGCCAACACCTACACCATCAACGCCGACGGCTCCGGCACCGTCACCGCCGACACCCCCTTCACCAACGAAGTCGATTTTCGCCTCCGCATGAACGCCGGCAGAGACATCGCCATCCTCCAGGACACCACCGCCACCACCGCCGAAGACGCCGCCCCCGTCCTGCTACTGAAAACCGGAGGCACCTACAGCACCTCCGACCTCGAAGGCACCTGGCGCATCACCGCCGACGAGGCCGTCGGCATTGTCACCTTCGACAGTATGGGTCAGATCACCAGCGGCTCCTATTTCAACGATGAAGGCAATAACTTCTCCCTCACCGGCGGCTCACTCTCCCTCGATTCCTCCGGCAACATCACCGGCTCCTTCTCCAGCAACGAGCCCGGATTCACCAACTTCCCCGCCAACGGCGCGCTAAGCCAAAACAAAGACGTCGCCGGTCTCGTCGGAAACATCAGCACCGAAGACGGCTTCTTCATCCTCACCCGCTCAGACCTCGACATCAACGCCATCCCGTCCTGGGCCACCCTCAACGGCACCGCCCTCACCATCGCCAGCACCACCGGCGACGACACGCTCTCCGTCGTCGAAACCACCACGGGCGGCGGACAGATCGAGATCACCCGCAACGGCGAGCTCTTCGCCTTCGACAAATCCGACGTCTCCTCCATCCTCTTCCAGGCAGGCGACGGCTCCGACACCGTCACCATCACCGGCGGCGCGTCCGCCGAAACCGCGCAGCTCTTCGCCGCCGGCTCCGTCGCCTTCTTCGCCAACGGCTACACCGTCACCGCCACCGAATCCGAATCCATCACCGTCAACGGCGGCGCAGGCGACAACGCCACCCTCTTCGGCTCCGAGGGCTCCGACCACGTCATCAGCCAGCCAAACGCCACCACCATGACCGGCACCGGCTTCAGCCTCACCGCCAACAACTTCCCCACCCTCCAGGTCAACGCCGGCCTCGGTTCGCTCGACCTCGTCGAGATCGTCGACACCGACGGCGCCGACAGCTTCCGCTCCTTCGCCGAGTTCTCCGACATCCGCACCACCGGCGGCTCCAACGACGGCCTCTACCGCAGATTCGACACCTTCGACCAGGTCAACTCCTACGCCGTCAACGGAAACACCTCCGGCGCAGGCCTCGACCTCGCCGAGATCATCGACACCAGCGGCGCCGACAACTTCCGCTCCTTCGCCGAGTTCTCCGACATCCGCACCAACTCCGGCACCTTCGCCGGCCTCTACCGCTACGCCTCCGGCTACACCCAGGTCAACACGTATTCGGTCAACGGCGGCACCGACGACGCCGCCTACTTCGAAGACACCCCCGGCGACGACACCTTCACCGCCGCCGCCGCCTTCGCCGACCTCCGCACCACCTCCGGCGCCTTCGCCGGCCT
>JBCBSO010000726.1:0-2047 GCA_039819205.1 Actinomycetota bacterium | reverse complement strand
CTGCTCGAGGGCTGACCAGGTCGGTGTGCCGTCGTCGCGGGAGTACGCGTCGCTACCGCCCAGCGCATAGGTGGAGGCCGGCACCAACGGTGTGTTAAGCGGTTCGCCCGCAGACGAGGGGCGCCCCGCGGTGACTGCCCGGGTGGTCATGTGGTGCTGGGTCATTGCAGCCAGACTGCCCGTTCCGCCTGCTCGGACGCAACGGAGCTCGCCGGGCGAAACGAATGGGGTCGCACGAGGTGGGACGCAATGGGCTCAGGAAGTGTCGCTACTCCCAACGGAGTAGCAAGAAAGCCTCCTGGTGAGGGATTCGCGATCGCCTGCAATCACCGACGATCGGATTATGCACGTCGTCAGCTCGCACCTTGCCGTCGCCGCCCGGTCGGTCGGTCGGTCGACCTCGACGTCGGCGCGCACACCAACAGACGTGGACGACGTTCGCCGTCGTCGATCGGAGGGACCCTGACATGAACAAGACGATGACCACAACCATTGGCGTGGCTGCGGCCGCAGCGCTCGTGTTCGCCGCCTGTGGCAGCGACGACGATCCCGAGAGCGTGTCCGAGCCCACAGAGGAGCCCGCGCCGGCCACCGCCGAGGTCGTGCCCGCAACGACACAAGCTCCAGCAACGTCGGACACGCCCGAGGCGACGACCCCGGCGGCGCCGGAGAACGCGTCGAATGCCAGTGGAATGAGCCTCTACGACTTCAGGTACTGCGAGATCCTGCTGACGCTCCCCGGCGACGACGGAACCGAGATCACCGAGGTGTGGGGCACTCCAGGCGTTGATCCGTGCACGGACGAGGCGTGGTACGCGATCGACCCCGACGCGATCCAGGCTGAGAACGACGCTTCGTTCGTGCGGATGAACGGCCCGCGCTACTTCATCGTCGACGGCACCGCCGACACTGGCGACGGCACAGGCGGCACCGGTGTTGCGTCTGGTGGCGAGTCCGTGATCCAACAATTCGGCGACGTCACGATGACGCTATTGGCCACCACCGAGGCAACCGGGGAGAGCATGCCGTATGAGCCCGACCTCGTCGTGCGCACGACAACCTGGACCTACGAGGCAGGGAGCGAGGTGTACGAGCTGACCGACCCTGACGGCAACGTGTACACGATGCAGTCGTACTCGCTGATCGAGGATCGCTCGCTGACGGCGGCGGACTTGCCGACGCTGGGCGATCGACTCGATCTACCCGAAGGCTGGTCGTACAGCTCGCGGGTCCTCGACGAGCCGCTGCAGGTCGCCCTATCGCCCGATGGGGCGATCGTGATTCAGGACGAACTCAACAACGCCTACCAGCGCAACGGCTGACGCGTCGTCTGGACGCGGCCGTGCAGTCTCGACTCCACCTACGATGCGAGCGATGCTCGGACTAGATCGGTCGCCAGGGCAGCTCGAGGCGGAACCGCGCAAGCGCCCCATGCAGGCCCGATCTGTTGCGCTCGTCGAGCGGGTGCTCGATGAGGCGGCGCGGCTGTTCGAGTCGACGGGCTACCACGCAACGACCACGAACCACGTTGCCGAGGCGGCCGGGGTGTCGGTCGGCTCGCTGTATCAGTACTTTCCGAACAAGGACGCGCTGCTCGTTGGGCTCGTCGAGCGGCATCTCGATGAGGCCGTGCCCGC
Organism: Actinomycetota bacterium; assembly: GCA_039819205.1. Lineage (GTDB taxonomy): Bacteria > Actinomycetota > Acidimicrobiia > Acidimicrobiales > Ilumatobacteraceae > JABSQH01. Next base: position 410 of record JBCBSO010000726.1, on the reverse strand, counting down.
CATGTTGGAACTCGCCGCGGGGTTGCGCGAGTCGCAACCCGACGCAGAGCAGTTCGCCGCGCTGGTCGTTGGCGCAGTGTTGGACCTCAACCGCTCCGACCAACTCCATCACCTGTTGTGGAGCGCGCCCCGCACCGCAGCACTCGACGAGCGGCTGGCTGCGATGGAGGAGGTGCTCGTGTCCGAGCTCACCTGGCACCTGCAGCGACTCGGTCACGACGACGAGGTCGCTGCAGTCCGGGCACAGTTGTTGAGCACGGTGATCGATGCGGCCGTGCACAACATCGTCTCCACCCACGACCGCAGCGATCAAGAGCGTGAGCTGCAGCGGCTCGTCACGATCTATCTCGCATCGCCGTAGCACTGCACCGTCGGTGTCGCAATGCGACCAATATACGAATATTGCTCGC
>JBCBSO010000725.1:0-2058 GCA_039819205.1 Actinomycetota bacterium | reverse complement strand
GTCGCCTTCGGTGTCTGCCACATGATTGGCCGGGCCTACGGCGACACCGCTGTCGGCTGGTTCCGCAAGTACCTCGGCGTGACCGACGAAACGATCGCCACCTTCAATCGCGGCTTCGGACGCTTCGAGTGGGTCATCATTCCGTTCTTCGCCGGCTCGAACATCGTGGCTGCGCTCAGCGGGGTACACCGCACCCCGGCCCGCCGGCTCGTGGTGCTGCTCGCCGTGGGCATCGCCGCGCGGCTGGCGCTGATCTGGTGGCTTGCCCGCACCTTCGAGGATCAACTGGTGAGCTTCCTCGAGTGGCTACAGCGGTATCAGTGGTGGGCGGTCGGCATCTCGATCGGCATCGTCGTGCTCGTCAACCTGCGCAACGTCCGCCGCGGCGCCTAGACGCTGGTTCGAATAACAGCCGGCTGAGCGCTACCGGGGCCAGCCTCGTATGCTTCGCCGCCATGGCTGAAGTGACCCTTGGCGGCAACCCCGTCCACACCTCCGGAGATCTCCCCGCTGTTGGCTCGGCGGCACCCAACTACACCCTGACCGGGTCCGACCTCGGCGACGTGTCCGCGAGTGACATGGCCGGCAAGAACGTGGTGCTCAACATCTTCCCCAGCGTCGACACCCCGACGTGCGCCACCAGTGTGCGCACCTTCAACCAACGCGCCGCCGATCTCGACAACACCGTCGTGCTGTGCGTATCGGCCGATCTGCCGTTCGCCCAGGGCCGGTTCTGCGGCGCCGAAGGGATCCAAAACGTCACCACCGCATCGAGCTTCCGCTCCGATTTTGGCTCCGACTTCGGCGTGACCCTCACCGACGGTCCACTGGCCGGCGTGCTCGCCCGGGCGGTCGTGGTGGTTGGTCCTGACGGCACGGTGAAGCACACCGAGCTGGTCGGCGAGATCGCCAACGAGCCGAACTACGACGCCGCCCTCGCCGCAATCTGAACGCCAGGTCTGTGACAGTTGGGGTCAGACCCCTTCTGTCACAGGTCGTGTGACAGAAGGGGTCTGACCCCAACTGTCACAAGAACGGGTCGAGCGAGCGTGAGAGTCCGGGGACGTCGGCGATCTTCTTGCAGGCCAACACGACGCCGGGCATGAAGCTCTCGCGGTCGTAGCTGTCCTGACGGATCGTCAAGGTCTGGCCGGTCGCCCCGAAGATCGCCTCTTGGTGGGCCACCATGCCGCGCATGCGCACGGAGTGCACACGCACACCAGCGGGAGCCGTGCCACCACGAGCGCCGGCATACACCTCGTACTCGGTGGGATCAGCGGCGAAGTCGTCGCCGCGCGCAGCGGCGATGCGCTCGGCCGTGGTCACGGCCGTACCCGAGGGTGCATCGATCTTGCGATCGTGATGCAGCTCGATGATTTCGGCGGTGTCGAAGTGCGGCGCAGCCATCTCGGCGAAGCGCATCATCAACACCGCGGAAATCGCAAAGTTGGCCGCGACGACCGCGTTGGGGCCGTCGTCGGCGCCGAACGACGACCCGAACAGCGCGAGGTCGTCGTCGTTGAACCCCGTGGTTCCGACCACGGCGTGCATCCCGTGCATCGCCAACCAAGGCACTGTCGTGCGTGCCGCGGCAGCCACCGTGAAGTCGACCACCACGTCGCAGTTGGCATCGGCAAACGCATGCAGCTCGCCGGCCACCTCGATGCCCTCGACCGTTTCGCCGGCGCCGCCGGGATCGACCGCTGCAACGAGTTCGAGGTCGGCGTCAGCGGCGACCGCGGCACAGACGGTGCGACCCATCCGGCCAGCGGCGCCGTTGACTCCGACTCGCATTCCTTCGGCTCGCTATCGACTCAGCGATGCCGGCGACGGCCACCGCCGCGCCGGTTGCCACCGCCGCTGCCGGACCGAGCGGGACGTTCCTGGCGCGGGCCCAAGTCGCCCAGCTCGTCGGCGAGTTCGGCGTCGAAGCTGTCTTCGAAGCTGACCTCGACGACGTCACCCGACGGCGCGGGGGCGTCGTCTCGGCGGCGGCAAGCGCATCAACTCGGTCGAAGACGTGCTCGAACTCGGTCAGGAGATCGAGGTGCGCGTCGA
>JBCBSO010000724.1:0-2058 GCA_039819205.1 Actinomycetota bacterium | reverse complement strand
CGCCGACATCCCGCCTCCGGCGCCGGCCATCGACGTCACGCCGTCCTGGCGGACCGGTTCGCCAGGTTGGTCTGCGTCGACGGCCTCGTCGGGATCGTCGGCAAAGCGGATCGTCGCGGTGTCGACCATCGCTTCGACCACCGCGGCCTGCACGCCGATGTCGATCGTTCCGCCGCCTGCCGAGGCGACGAAGATCACGGGGAGTTCGACGTTTCCCTCGTCGTCGACGACCGGCTCCTGCTGCTCGACTTCCCACTGGATAAGCGCGCTGTAGGCCCCCGCCGGGGTGACGTCGTCACCGTCGACGCTGTTGTCGTCGCCGCTGCCGCAGGCCCCGGTCGCAGCAACGACGCCGAGCGCGAGGGCCCACGTCATCGCCGACCGTGCCACCTTGGCTCCCCCGATCACATCGTCACGTTAACGGTGTGTTCTGACCTGCTCAGTCGTGCAAACTATTCCACGCAACCGTTGCATCTCATGCGCGTGCTCGATATAGTACGCAATGTACACAACGCCATGCATCGCTGCATCGTTTGCGGCACAGTCCGCAGCGCGATGCGCAGCGCAGAGAGGTTCACCATGCGAGACCAAATCAACGATCGATTCAACGAGCTCACCGATTCACTCGACGAGCAGTTCCGCCGGGCCGGCGAGACGTTCAACGAGAACGTCACCACGCCCGCCACCGAGACCGCCGACCGCGTGCTCGACGCAGTGCTCGACGCCAACCGTCGCGCCGTCGACTTCGCCGTCACCACGGCCGACCGGGTGCAGGAGTACACCGGCGACTTGCCGATGGCCGATCGCCTGCCGACGCCTGCCGAGACCGGCGAGCGCTACCTCGACTTCGTCGAGCGTGCGGTGCAGATGAACCGCGACTTCAACCAGCGCGTCGCCTCGATGATCGAGACGCCCGCCGCCGCTCCGAAGCCGGCAGCGAAGCGCCCGGCCGCAACGACCGGCGCCAAGAAGACCAGCGCCAAGAAGACCAGCACGAAGTCCAGCGCCAAGAAGACCAGCACTCGCAAGTCCAGCGCCAAGAAGACCAGCACGAAGGCGAGCACCACTGCCTGAGCCCGCCGAAGAGCGTTCCGGCGCCGACGACCCGCCCCCCGAGTCGTCGGCGCCGGGCGTTGCCGCGCTCGGCGAGTTCATCCGCAGTCAGCGGAGAGTCGCCGAGCTCTCCCAACGCGAGCTGGCACGCCTCGCCGACTTGTCCGACGCCTACCTCAGTCAGCTCGAGCGGGGTCTACATGAACCCTCGGTGCGCGTCCTCAACGGCTTGGCGCGCGCCCTGAATCTGCCCAACGATCGGCTCGTGCGCTTTCTGGGGCGCAACGACCACGACACCGCCGACGAGCTCACGTCCGAAGAGGTCATTGCCGCCGACCTGCGGTTAACGGCGGCGCAGCGTCAATCGCTGCTCGAGTTGTTGGCGGCGTTTCTCGCGGCCAACGACGCCATCGACGACGCCGACGACGGCGACTGAACTACCGGCGACGTCGACAACGCGGTCCCGACCTGACCAGCGTGCCGCGGAGGGTAAACCGGTAGACGGATATGCAGATGTTGTTATATCCTCTCTGAATGGATCGACACGCGATCGCTACTGCGGTCGATGCGTTGCGCGCCCTCGGTGAACCGAGTCGGTTGCGCATCGTTGCGGTGCTGCGCCACGGCGAGCTGACCGTGACCGACCTCACCGACGTGCTCGGTCAGAGCCAGCCGCGCGTCTCGCGGCACCTGCGGGTGCTGCTCGATGCTGGCTTGATCGCCAAGCATCGAGAGGGCAGCTGGTCGTTCTTTCGGCTCGCCGCCGATGCCGCCCCACTCGTCGACGACGTGCTCTCTCACGTCGACCCTGACGACCCCGACGTGGCGCATGACCGCGCCCGGCTCGACGACGTGCGCAAACGACGGGCGGCCGTCGCCGACGAGTACTTCGAACAGATCGCTCCCTCGTGGGACGAGGAGCGAGCGCTGCACGCGGCCGTCGATGCAGTCGAAGCCGCAATCGTCGATGCGGTCGGTGACGGCGGAGTCGACCGGCTCGTCGAC
>JBCBSO010000723.1:0-2059 GCA_039819205.1 Actinomycetota bacterium | reverse complement strand
TCGTTCCTCTATGGGAACTTCACCACCCTCACCCGATTCACCGAGGCCGACCTCGAGCGGGTGGTCACCGAGCGTCTGTCGCCGCTGCACGTCAGCATCCACGCCACCGACCCGGAGATGCGCGCCGAAATGCTCCAGAACCGGCGCGGCGCCACGAGTTTGCGCTGGCTTCGGGCGCTGCTCGATCACGACATCGCGGTGCGTGGCCAGATCGTGGTGTGCCCCGGACAGAACGATGGCGCCGTGCTCGACGACACGATGGCCGGCGTGCTCGACGAGTATCCCGAACTCGACGCCGTGGCGGTGGTGCCGCTTGGCGTGTCGCGCTTCAACCCCGCCAGCTCGATGCGGCCCCACACGCAGTCCGAGGCCGCTGCGGTCGTCGATCTGATCGCCGAGTGGCAACACGTGTTTCTCGACACGCTCGGCCGGCGGATGGTGTACGCCGCCGACGAGTACTACCTCATGGCCAATCGACCGTTCCCCGAGGACGTGACCTACGACGGGTTTCCGATGCACGAAGACGGCATTGGGATGGCCCGCACGTTCGAGGCCGAGTTCCGTGGCGAGGTCGACGACGTCACCGGAGTGCGGCGCGGGTTCTTCGCCGCCGTCGACGCGCCCCCGAACCCTGCCGCGTACACCGGGCTGCGGACGTGCGGCAGCCAACACGCCGAGGACGCAGGTGCGGGTGCCGCTGCATCGGGTGCCGCGACCGTGGGAGTCACCCTGCGGCCAAGTCGCCGAGCGCCGGTGGGCATCCTCACGGGCACTCTCGGGGCGCGCGTGATCGAACCACTCGTCGCCGAAGTCGCCCGCGGCGACGTGCGCGTGTTGCCGGTCGACAACGAATTCTTCGGCGGGAACACGGGCGTGACCGGTCTGATGACCGGGGCCGACGTGGCTCGCGTTCTCGGCGGCCAGCCCGGCGGGCACCGCTATCTGTTGCCTGACGTGTGTCTGTCGGACGATGGCCGATTTCTCGACGGGGTTGCGGTCGACGAGCTGCCCCACCCGGTCGAGATCGTGTCCACCGACGGGCAGGCACTGCGCGCCGCGTTAGAGGTGGCCGCATGACCGGCACCGTGGTCATCGTCGGGCGGCCGAACGTTGGAAAGAGCACGCTCTTCAATCGGATCCTCGGCAGCCAGGAAGCGATCGTCGAGGATCGTCCCGGCGTCACACGCGACCGCAAGACGATCGATGCCGAATGGCTCGGCGTGCCGTTCTCCGTCGTCGACACGGGCGGGTGGATGCCAAGCGGCGATGTGCTCGACGAGAAGGTCAGTGGCCAGGTCGAAACCGCCGTCCGCGACGCCGACGTGGTGCTGTTCGTCGTGGATGCAGCCGTCGGTGTGTCCGACGACGACGAGGCCATCGCCAACTGGCTGCGGCGTCTCGACTCCCCGGTGATCGTGGTGGCCAACAAGGCCGACAACGAGCGCCGCGAGAACGAAATGTGGGAGTTCATGGCGCTCGGTCTCGGCGAGCCGCTGCCGATCAGCGCGCTGCACGGCCGGCGCGCCGGCGACTTGCTCGATGAAGTCGTCGAGCGGCTCCCCACCGACGATTCTGTTCGCGAAAGCAGGCGGGAGGCGCCGGAAATCCCCGGTTTTTCGGACGAGCCGGAAGATCTCGACGACGTGCCGCGGGTGGCCATCGTCGGGCGACCAAACGTGGGCAAGAGCACGTTGTTCAACAAGCTGGTGGGGGAGGAGCGGGCGGTCGTCCACGACTTGGCAGGCACCACGCGCGACTCGATCGACACGCGCGTCGACACGCCCGACGGTCCGGTCGTGTTCATCGACACCGCTGGCATGCGGCGCAAGGCGAAGATCGACGACTCGGCCGAGTACTACTCGCTGGTGCGTGCCCTGCGTTCGATCGACGACGCCGACGTGGCACTGCTCGTGATCGACGCCACGGTGGGAATCACCGCCCAAGACCAGCGACTCGCCGAGCGGATCGACGCCGCTGGGTGCCCGATCCTGCTGGTGCTCAACAAGTGGGAGTTGCTCGATACCGACAGTCGCGACGAAGTGCTCACCGAGCTGCGCCG
>JBCBSO010000722.1:0-2063 GCA_039819205.1 Actinomycetota bacterium | reverse complement strand
GTGATGGGTCTGCTCTGGAAGATCGCGTTGGCGTTGGCGGCGATCTCGCTCGTCGCCACGACCGCGGTCGGGGTGATCGGCTACCGATCCACCAGTACGAGGCTGGTCGAGGAGATCGACCGCTCGATGCAAGCCGCGACGTCGCAGTTGATCGGGCAGACGTTTGGCGGACGTGTTGAGGTGCCCAACCGGGCGTTGCTCGACGTGTATTCGGTGCGCGTGCTCGACCGGTCGGGCGGCGTTGTCGGCTCGTCGTTCGACAAGGAGTTCCCTGTGGATGATGAGGCCAAGGGGCTCATCGGGGTGCCGCGGACGATCGAACGCGGCACGGTCGACGTCGAAGGGGCGAACTATCGCGTGCACACGATCGGCCTCGGCGGCGGTGCAGTGCAGGTGGCGCGATCGCTCGATGAGGTCGACGCGGTACTCGACGACCTGCGGCGGCGGACCGCCTTGTTGGTCGTGCTCGTTGCCGTTGCGGCGGCGGCGGTCGGATCGCTAATCGCCGGCACAGTGGCCGCGCCGTTGCGGCGGCTGACGCGGGCCGCCGAAACCGTTGAGCAGTCCGGTCGACTCGACGTGGATGTACCGGGGACCGGAACCGACGAGGTCGGCCGGCTCGGCGCAGCGTTCCGCAGCATGCTTGGTGCGCTTGGCCAATCGCGCGCCGAGCAGCAGCGACTCGTGCAAGATGCCGGCCACGAGCTGCGCACGCCGTTGACCTCGCTGCGGACGAACCTGTCGGTGTTGCGCCGACACGACGACCTACCACCCGAGATGCGTCAGCAGGTGTTGGACGATCTCGACGACGAGGTTGGCGAGTTGACCGATCTGGTGAACGAGCTGGTCACAGTGGCATCTGGCGATCTCAGCGATCAGCCCGCCGAAGCGGTCGAGCTGGGCGAGCTGGTCGCTGACGTGGCCACGCGAGTCGGGCGACGTCGTGATCGCGTGGTGGAAGTCGACATCCGCTCGACCGCCACCGTGCACGTCGCTCGCGCAGCGCTCGACCGAGCGGTGACCAATCTCGTCGACAACGCCTGCAAGTTCGACACCAGCGGGGGGTCGATCGACGTCGTCGTCGACGGTGTTGAACTCACGGTGCTCGACCGCGGGCCAGGCGTACCCGATGCCGAACGCACGCGGATCTTCGATCGCTTCCACCGCAGCGACGCAGCACGCACCATGCCCGGATCCGGTCTGGGGTTGGCCATTGTGCGGGAGTTCGTCGAAAGCCACGGCGGCACGGTGTTCGCCCGCCAACGCGTTGGTGGCGGCGCGGAGATCGGGTTCCGACTGGCCAACGAGCCCACGTAATCGGGCCTGGCCGATCTCGACGACATCTCACTGTTCTCTCAACTCCTTCGAAGCCGACGCTCACCGACGACGTGCACGGTGGTCGCCGTACGACCCGACGACACAAGATGGAGACAGACCACATGTCATCGAACGACCCGTTCAGTAGCCCGCCCGCCGGCGAGCCGATCGCCTCCGACCAGACCCCCGAAGCCCCCCGACGTCGGGGGCGTGCCGGTGTCGCGGTCGGATTGACTGCCGGACTGATCGGTGGTGCAGCCGCCGGCTTGGTATTCGGCGTGCCGGGCCTCACGTCGGCATCGGTCAGCGACTCGCCGAGCGCCGTTCTTGCCCAGGTTGACGAGACCGACCCGACCGCGCCAAGCGACGACGATGTAGCTGCCGACAAGGGTGCGCGAGTGCGCGAGTTTCTCCAACCGCTGGTGGACGACGGCGTGATTGACGCCGAACAGGCCGACGCGATCACCGACTTCATGGTCGAAAACGCCCCCGATCGCCCTGGTAAGGGACGTGGCGGCCCATTCAGCCGAGGTGCTGGAGTGATCAACGAGGCGGTCACCGATCTCCTCGGCCTTACGCCTGCGGAACTCCGCGAGCAGCTGATGGACGGCTCGACGCTCGCCGACGTGGCCGCGGAGCAGGGTGTCGACCCACAGGCCGTGATCGACGAGATCGTTGGTGAGACACAAGAGCGGCTCGATGAAGCTGTCGCCAATGGACGCCTCGATCAGGCGGAGGCCGACGAA
>JBCBSO010000721.1:0-2063 GCA_039819205.1 Actinomycetota bacterium | reverse complement strand
CGAGCCGGAGGTCGAGGATGTCTTCCGCCCGATAGGCCCGCGCGAAGGGCCGCATGTTGGACTGGGCCGCGTCGGCGCGTGTCACGATCTCATCGGTCGCCCTTGGCATGTCCACCAGCAGCCCGGCACGGGTCACGGTCAGCACTTCCTCGACCACCGTCTCGGCCAGCCGCGCGAACGGCGTGCCGGCCAGGTCGATGTCCGCCAGCCAGGCCTCGGCCGCCGTGGGCGCGCTCACCACCGGGCTTTTGCGAAAGATCAGCCCCGCCAGCCCGTCGATGGTCCGCCGCGTCGCGTTATAGAACCCGGCGCGACGCCGATAGGCGTCATAATCGGCCAGATCCTGCCCGCCGAGGCGCGGCAGATAGCGCTCGCCCGCCGCCTGCACCGCCTCCTCGCCCAAGGCCACGTCGCGGCACTTGCACCACAGATCAAGCGCTTCGTTGTAGTCGTCCGAAGGCGTGGCGACGGAAGTCAACGCCGCGGAAGAGACACCCGCAACGGCGCCCGCCATCACGTCCCCGCCAACTGGGGCCCATACAAGACCGACCTACTGCAGCAAGCGGTTCGACTGGCAGGCCTCGACCCCGACATCGTCACCCTGATCAGCGAGCCCGAAGCGGCCGTTCGCCACTACGCCAGCCACGAGCGTGTCGAACCTGGTTCGGTGGTCGCGGTGTACGACCTGGGCGGCGGCACGTTCGACGCGGCGCTGCTGCGCAAGACCGACACCGGTTTCGAGTCGCTCGGCCGTCCCGAGGGGATCGAACGCCTCGGCGGCATCGACTTCGACGCAGCCGTGTTGGGTCACGTGATGCGTGCGCTCGACGGCACCGTCGAAGCCCTCGATCCCGACGAACCCGGTGTGCGCGCCGCGCTGGCCCGGCTGCGCCAGGAGTGCGTCGAGGCCAAAGAGGCGCTGTCGAGCGATACCGAGACGTCGATCCCGGTGTTGCTTCCCAACGTGCAAACCGAGGTGCGCCTCACACGGGCCGAGTTCGAGTCGATGATCCGGCCATCGCTCGCCGACTCGCTCGACGCGTTGCGCCGTGCCCTGAGTTCGGCTGATACATCAACCGACGACGTGTCGGCGGTGCTCCTCGTCGGCGGCTCGTCGCGGGTGCCGTTGGTGGCGCAGCTGGTGTCGAACGAGTTCGGCCGACCGATTGCCATCGACGCCGACCCGAAGCACGCCGTGGCGCTCGGCGCGGCAGTGGTCGCCTCCGCAGCTGCCGACAACGACGCTCCTGGCTCGTCGGCTGGCGGTGCAGCGGTTGCGGCCGCAGCTGGCGGGGCAACGATCGGCGCCGCAGCCAGCACCGCAACGACCGACGGGGCGGAATCACCCGGCGCCCCTGCTGCTGATATCCCCACCGCAACGACGCCCGCCATTGATCCAGCCACCACCACGGTGACGCCAGCAGCGGACGCACCGACCACACCGGTCACCACCGTCGCACCGAGCGTCCCGTCGGACCCTGTGCCACCGCCCGGTGATCTCGCGGCGAACGCGTCTGAGCGCGCACCACGCTCGCGGCTTCCACTCATCTTGGGAATCGCGGCAGCAGTCGTCGCCCTCGCAGTCACCGGCGTCGTCGTGTTGTCGGGCTCGGGCGGGGGTGACCCCACCGAGGCCGACGCGGCGCCGACGGCAACCGACGACGCGGCGACCGGAACTGCGTCGGCCGGAACCGACACGGCGTCGACCGCCGCGCCGTCTCCGACCGAGGCACCGGCCGCCACCAACGCGGCCACCGAGCCACCCGTCGTGACGGAGGCACCGGCATCTACGGTCGACATATCGGCGCTGCCCACACCGTGTCCGACCGATCAACCCTTTACGGCGTGTATCACCGCGATCGAGGTCGATGCTGCGGGCGGTTTGGTGGCCACTTATGTCACCAACGGCTACAGCCCCGAACTCGAGCCGGTCGGCGATCACATTCACTTCTTCTTCGACTCGGTGATCGCCGGGAACGAAGCCAACGCCGGGACGCACCGAAGGAGCGGTTGATTGGCACGCGCTGCCATCGGTGTTCAACCGGATGGTCCTGGGCGAGCGG
>JBCBSO010000720.1:0-2066 GCA_039819205.1 Actinomycetota bacterium | reverse complement strand
GTACGCGCCGAGCTCGAATTCCAGCCGGAGAGCACGGGACCGGTGGAACGGCTGACGGCGTCACTCGCTGAGCAGTTCCACCAGTACCGCGACCGGCCGTTCCACCGCCTGCTCGTCTTGCGCATCGAAGCGGTCACCGGCTGGAGCGCTCGCCCCTAGGTCTCGCCCAGCAACGGTCTCGCCACCCACGATCCGCACGCCGTGCACTGCGAGTACGGTCGTGGCATGGCACGTGCCGAGTTCGGGGAGCCGGTCGAGCTCGACGCCGGCTCCCGCTCGGTGGCGATCACCAATCCGCACAAGGTGATGTTTCCCAGCGTCGGGCCCGACAAACAAGCGCGCACCAAGCTCGATCTCGCCCGCTACTACCTGTCGGTCGCCGACGCGATCATGCCGACGTTGCAGGATCGCCCCGTGCTGCTCGAGCGATATCCCGACGGTGTTCGCGGCAACTCGTTCTTCCAGAAACGGATCCCCCAGTCGGCTCCCGCCTGGTTGCAGACCACGACGGTGGAAACGATCAACGGCACGCCGTCGCGGGCCCTGGTGATCGCCGACATCGCCCACGTGCTGTGGGCCGCCAACATGGGCGTGCTCGGCCTCCATGTGTGGCAATACCGCGCCAGTCACCCCGACGAGGCCGACGAGCTGCGCATCGACCTCGATCCAGCCAAGGGCGCCACCTTCGAGATGGTCCGCGAGTCTGCCGCAATCACCCGCGACTACCTCGCCGAGGTCGGCATGGTCGGCTTCCCCAAAACGACGGGCAGCAAAGGACTGCACGTCTTCGTTCGAGTCGAACCCGGGTGGGATTCGTTCGCGATTCGGGCGGCGTGTATCGCCCTCGGCCGCGAGCTCGCCGCACGCCACCCCGACCTGATCACCGACCGCTGGTGGAAAGAAGAGCGGGGCGCCCGGGTGTTCATCGACTACAACCAGAACGCCCCACACAAGAATCTGTTCGGTGCGTGGGGTGTCCGCCCTCGGGTGGGCGCGCAGGTGTCGACCCCGTTTACCTGGGACGAACTCGACACGATCGACCACGAGGCGCTCACGATCGACACCGTGCCGTCGCGCCTCGACGAACGCGGCGATCCGTGGGAGCTGATGGACGACGCACCCTGCTCGATTAGCCCGCTCGTCGAGCGATTCGCCAGCGACCTCGAACACGGCATCCCCGACTCGCCATGGCCACCGGTGTATCCGAAGATGCCGAATGAAGCGCCACGAGTCCAGCCGTCGCGCGCCCGCAAGCCAGCGCCGTAACGACCGTTGTCGGCGCGCCACATGCGCTCCCGCGGACCACCAGCCTCCTCGGGAATATATTTGCGTGCGCAAGCGTTTCTCTTGTCGTGACCTCCTCGACCGCTTCCACCTCCGTTCCACTACCACCAGCCGTCGACATCCGGCGTGCCGCCGATCGCTTCACCACGCGCATCGGTTGGCTCGATTCGCAACACTCGTTCAGCTTCGGACACCACCGCGATCGCACCAACACCCACCACGGGCTGTTGCTCGTGAACAACGACGATGTGGTGCGTGGCGGCTCCGGCTTCGACACCCATCCCCATCGCGACATGGAAATCGTCACCTGGGTGCTGTCGGGCGAGCTCGAGCACAAAGACTCCGAGCGCAACCGCGGCATCCTCTACCCCGGCCTCGCGCAACGGATGTCGGCCGGCACGGGCATCTGGCACTCGGAGATGAACAACTCGGGCAGCGACGACGTGCACTTCGTGCAGATGTGGGTGCTCCCCGACACCGAGTCGGTCGACCCCGGCTACGAGCAGCTCGACATCAACGCACAGCTCGATCGAGGCGGACTCGTACCCATCGCATCGGGCAAAGGCCACGACGCCGCGATCTCCATCCGACAAGCCGGCGCCGTCCTCCACGGCGGGAGGCTCACTCCGGGCGAAACCGTCGACGTGCCAGAAGATCGTCACGTGCACCTGTTCGTTCCTCGCGGCACCGGCCAGCTGCAGGACGACGCGTCGGACGAGCGACTGGGCACCGGTGACGCCGCACGACTCACCGATACCGGCGGCTTCCGGTTCACCGCCGGC
>JBCBSO010000719.1:0-2068 GCA_039819205.1 Actinomycetota bacterium | reverse complement strand
GATTCGACGGTCGAGATGTCGCCGGCGTTGGTGGAGGCCAGTGCTTCGACCACAGCCAGGCGTGTCTCGATCTCGGTGAGGCTCGACGTTGTGTAGTAGCCGACAACGTCGCCGAGCACCGATACCGCGCCATTCTGGTTGAAGATCGATCTCACCGGCCGGCGAGAGCGCGACGTCAACCTTGTTCGGAAACGGCGCCTGCCCGGCCGAGACGTTCAGATTCGACAGCGTCGGCACCTCGGTGAGATTGGCGGGGAAGAGTCGAAGGATTTGCTCGCACGGCGATCAACCCGGTTGGACGGCCGGGGGGCGTCGAACGTCGCCTTCGCAATGAGTGGACATCGCACCTGGTGTCCTTGGCCACCGGCCAGGCACTGGAGCCCAGAGCGAGAATCGAACTCGCGACCTACGCATTACGCAGGAGAGCCCGGGCCTCCGCTGACGCCGCGGGAGTGACATCCGCCTGGTGTTTCGCGAGGCCGACCGTAGAGGTGAATCGCGCCGGGAACGCGATTTCCCGGGTAGCAGTTCAGGTTGCGTTGAACCGGCGCCACTCACGCTTGGCATATGGACCCACACACCCATGTACAGACGCAGATGACCGCCGGTTGGCCCGAACGGAAGCTGTTGCTTCAGGCGCTCAGCCTCATCGCGGTCATTGTCGCAGCGGCGGTTGCCGCCACGTTCGCCCTCATCCCCTCGGCGGGTTCGTCCGACACGGCCATCGACCGGGGATGCGATGGCGACGAGATCATCGTCACTGGCGGACGTGGGGGCACCATCACCACGCCCGACGCATCGTTCGCGATCATCGGCTCGTCGTTCGTTGCCTCGACCGATGCCGAACTGTGTGGAAACCTGCTCGCCACCAGCGTCGACCCCCATGGCGAGTCGCGTCCGACGAACAATGCGTTCGAGATCACCGAGGCGGTGCTCGAGAACGGCGTTGCTGGAGTGCGACCGGCACTGCACGTGCGCATGGAAGAGCCACTGTCAGCTCCTGCGGAGGGCACGCTCGTCGGCCGTGCCGGTCGAGACCCGTTCTCACTCGACGGGCTGTTGTTCGACGTCGATAGCGGCGAGATCGCCGCAGCAATCGAGGGCTGGCGGTTCGTGCCCCAACCCGTCGGGCACGAGGGATCCCCAGCGTCGACGTCCGCCGCTCGGCTGTCATCGTCGAGCTGATCGGTGAGACACCGGTGGTGCGCCCGCCGCGCCGCTCGGGATTCGACGCGGTGGCGCACATCGCGGACCGCTACTGGTTGCCCGGAGCGTCGGCCCCTTCATCAACACCGGCTGTCGGTGGATCATGTGATTCGACGCCTGCGGGTACCGGCACGGCGGGCGGACCGATGTCGCTGTTGTGATCGGCCGTGGCCATGTCTGTCGTCGAGCTCGACTCGTCGCTGCCATCGTCCGATGCGACGTCGACGGCGGCGGGCCGCTGCGCTAGCGCCGGCGGGTCAGACGGTTCGTCACCGGCCGCTGTCGGCTCCTCGTTCGTTGGCTCGTCGGTGGCGGTGGTCCACAGTCCGTTCATGGTCACCGTTGGCGGCGCAACCGCCACCAAGGTGTCGCTCGATGACGGTGCCGGCGTTGCCGACGCCGCGTCATGACCGCCGATGGCGTTTGCGGAGTCGACGGTGCCCGACACCGAGACCGGAGCGGAGATGTCGTTGCCGCTGAACGACGGCGAGTGCTCGTTCGTCGGGTTGTTCCCGGTGACGGGTCCCGCCATGTTGTTGGCGCTGTCGCTCAAGCTGTTCTCGCCGCTCTGGTGGACGATGCTGATGTTCACCCCGTTGAGCACCGATTCGACGATGTTGAGGCCGACGTCGCCCTGTCCACCATCCAAGAAGAAGCTGTCGATGATGTTGCCGCTGTTGGTGGCGTAGTTGCCGATCTCCGTTCCACCGCCCATGGCGCTGATGCTGGCCCAGCGGCGGCGCGACACGGGATCGCGAACACTGCCAACGACGAGCCAGATACGTCGATCGTGCTCGCCGAGCTACAGGCGATCGTCGGCGAGTTGCGGGCCGCGCAGACCCCACAGGTCGTCGTGGTCGAC
>JBCBSO010000718.1:0-2069 GCA_039819205.1 Actinomycetota bacterium | reverse complement strand
GGCGAAGTCCGACCCGTGGTTCGTCTGCGCGTCGCGGATCGTTTTGGTGACAAGGCCGTTCTCGCGCAGCGTGTAGTCGTATCGACCATCTGCCGACAGCGTGAATGCGGTCGAACCGTCGGTCCGCATGTACCGGGCACGGGTATCGGCGGTGCCGGACCCGTTGGCCGACGTCTGAACTGACGGCAGTGTCGTCGTCACGCTCTTGGGCCGGAACTGCGCATCACCGGAGTGATACACCTGCGACAAGGTCGTTGTCTCGCCGTCCCGCCCGGTGACGTCATCCACTTCTGGTGCAAGCAGCGTGACCGCACCAATCGTGCGCGTGAGGGCCGTCAGTGAGCGCTCGCTCGAACTGATGGTGCTCTGTGATCCGCCCGTGCCTTCCTTGGTTGAGAACGCCGTCGGGAGACCACCGAGGTTCGTCGCACTCGAAATCGTCGCGGTCTCGTAGGTCTTCTCATCCGGCGCGGTGACCGCGAACGTCCATGTATCTCCGAGTGCGGCCGGGTTGTTGTTGCCACCGATCGAGTTCGTCGCCGGGGGCAGAACACGATCGACGGCGCCGCCGACGGGCGGTGAGCCACTTGCTGCAAATCGCTCGATGTGTGTGGCCCAGAAGCCGGTCTCAGATCCACCCAAGGGTGCATCATCCATCCAGAACGCCGTCATCGGCTGGCCCTGCTCATCGAAGTACTGCACCCGGTAGTCGCCGCCGGGGTAGTCCACCTGCGTGTATGTGGCCAGGTCGTTGTCGTAGGCAGAGACGTTGTTGCTGTATGCAGTGACGTCGCCGTAGTGGAAGGTGTGCTGACCGTCCGATCCACCTGCGCAGCCACATTCGCCATTGAAGAACACGGTGTCGATGCGCCTGGAGCTGTCGTATTCCAGGAAGGCAACCGAGTACGGCTTGAGTGACGCATCTGATGCGCTGAAGTGGTCGTCGTCGAAGAGCTGGTCGGTCCAGTCGTAGTTCCGCGTGCCCTCCGGCCCGAGGACCATCTTGATCAGGCCGTTGCCGTTGCCGCTGGTGTGATAGCGGTAGTACGTCTGGAGGACCGTGTCTGAGCCGGACGTGTTGGGGATGGTCCGCTCGACCGTCTTGAGATTGCCGCCGGCGCCGTAGGTCGTATCGCCAGTCTGGTAGTAGGCGTAATCAACCTGGCCAACGGTCGCCAGCCCCGTGGGGCTCGCCCAGGTGCCGCCCGTCCTGGTCTCCGCCTTCACGCGTGTCAGCCGTGACACACTGTCGATGGACGTATACGTGTACGTGTACCGCCGATCGGTCGTGTCATAGGCGGTGGTGATGCGGCCAGAGCCGTCATATCCGTTGCTGATCGCCGTGCTGCCGGTCGTCGCGTCGCCGACATACGACTCCTCGCCGTCCGTCGCGATGATCTTCCAGAGCTGCCCCTCTGCGGGACTCGAGTCGGCATCGAAACCGAAGAAGACGAGCTGCGTGCCATGCTGGTCGTAGTACGTGTAGGTATCCGGCTCGCTCCCCGCACCCGCCACGCGTTGCATGACGCCACCGGCACCGTTGACGCCCTTCCAGACGTCCGTCCCCGCATCGTCGAGCACGATGTAGCGATCCGCGCCGTACACCAGGAAGACGTCACTCCCGCCCTCGATCAACTCGGGCTGCGACGTCTGGAACCAGTTCTTGCCCTGCGGCCCGTCGCTGTTGCGGTACCCCGATGGATTCCCTGGCTGGCGATGGTTGTAGGTGCGCCCGATGACCCACGGGACTTCCGCCGGGAGTGCCAGATCAACTTCGATTGGTGCGTAGGTGCCGTTGTGCAGGGAGACATCACCTATTCTTGTGGTGCCCGACCAGGGGGACCCAAATGGGTTGCCATTGATTCGTACAGGGAGTGTTGCACCTGCGCGCATCGTTCCATCGATGTTCACACCAGCCTGTGATCCGTCATTCAGGACCACGATGTCCTGCACGCTGGTGGACGATGCCACGCCCCATGCAGCAGTGATTCGTCCGTTGTCGATCTCGAGGATCGGCGCGGCAGATGCCGCCGCAACGCAGAGAACTGCGCTCGTTGGAATCATGAAAC
>JBCBSO010000717.1:0-2070 GCA_039819205.1 Actinomycetota bacterium | reverse complement strand
TGGTGGGGCTCAGGCGATCTTGAACGTGGTCAAGGTCGACGTCGACGGAACGATCTGCATCCGGTCCCAGCGGGCCGCCGTTGGCACCATCGTCGATCTCATCGGTTTCATTGATTCGGACGCAGAGCCGTTTACGCGCACTATCGACACTCGGCTGCTCCCGTGGCGTCTCGACGGCGGAGTCGAGCGGTGCATTGAAGTCGGGCCACCCAACAGCGCCTTCGCCGGCACGGTCGTCGTGACCAATCCCGCGCAGCCCGGCTGGATTGGCGTGTACACAGAGAGCGAGCGGTATCCCGGAACGTCGACGCTCAACTCGGACGGCATCAACTCGGCGAGCAACTTCGTGTTGATGCCGACGAACGACGCTGGTGAGATCTGCCTACGGTCCAAGCGTGGGTTGTCGGCCGAGGTGATCATCGATGGGACGATCGTGCCCGAGCTTGCGGGCCTGATCGAGCCGCGAGCGTTTCGGCTTTTTGACTCGCGTTTCGATGACTTGGCCGAGGACACTGCTCCGACGTTCGAGTTGTTGGCAGCGGGCGGTGGGAGTCCGATCCTGCCCGCCCAGATCGTCGAGGCACGGTGCATTCACGCCTTTCAGCCCGGTGTATTTCCGTTCTGGACAAAGGAGCTCGTCATCGACCTTGAGGGGCTCGAGTCACCGAGTGGTGATGTCGAGAGCGGGAGTGCGGTGATGATCCGGCCGCGCGACCTCGACGACGACCAGCTTGACTTTGAGCGTTCTACGCTCGAGCGCGCAGATGCGGAGGGCAGAGCGACGGTGCGCGCGTGGTGGCGATCTCAAACAGGAGACGGCATCCATCTACCGCTCAGCGGGACCATCGCTCTCTCGCACCGCTCGCCGGGCGACGTCTTCGAGCTCGGCGAAGGCGTGAGTGAGTTCCGCTTCCGTGTTGCATGCGCGCCCGTCTGAGCAGCGGAGCTCCGATGTTCGTCACGGCCGTCAGCGCAGTTCGCGCAGGGCGTCCGAGGCGCGACAGCCTTTGGCGATGCCGTAGGCCATCAACATCCCGCCGATCCGAAGGAACACCGCCCCGGCGTCACCGGCGCCGTTGTCATCGAACAACAGCGTGATGATCGACACTGCGCCGATCACGATGAGGATCGTGGCGATCCCCGCAGTGATCCGCAGGAGGGGCGCCACGGCTGGCGGCGGGTCGGACTGCGCAAGATACGCGGCGGCCACCCCGACCAGGGCCGGGGGAACGA
This sequence comes from Actinomycetota bacterium, assembly GCA_039819205.1. Classification (GTDB taxonomy): domain Bacteria; phylum Actinomycetota; class Acidimicrobiia; order Acidimicrobiales; family Ilumatobacteraceae; genus JABSQH01. Next base: position 837 of record JBCBSO010000717.1, on the reverse strand, counting down.
GGACGATCATGTTTTGCGGCAGCACGAGAAAGCTCAGCACCTCGATCCGCTGCTCCCAGATACCGGCGAAGCGCGATGCGTCGACTGCGCGCACCCGTTCGATCTGGAACAACATCACGCCGAACACGCCGCCGAGCAGCAGCCATCCGATGACGGCGAGTTGGTTGATGAGTTCGCGCCGTCGCTCGGCGGGCACCGGAGCGTCGCTCACCGTGGGCGCGAGTCGCGGCTCGTCGGGGCGCTCCTCATGGCGTCAACTGTAGATTGGCCACGTGCTCGCCTTCGAAGACATCGAACGTTGTTTGGTGGTCACTGCGCATCCCGACGACGTGGATTTCGGCGCTGCTGGGACCATCGCCAAGCTGACCGACGCCGGGGTGGTCGTGACCTATTGCCTGGTCACCGACGGCCAGGCGGGCGGGTTCGATCACTCGATCCCGCGTGACGAGATGGCCTCGATTCGCCGCGAGGAACAGACGAAGGCGGCCGCGGAGGTCGGCGTCACCGACGTACGGTTCCTCGGCTACATGGATGGCACCGTCGAAGTATCGATGGCGTTGCGGCACGACATCAGCGCGGTGATCCGCGACGTTCGCCCCGACGTGGTCATCACCCAGTCGCCGCTGCGCAATTTGGCGTCGACCTATGGTTCGCATCCCGATCACACCGCGACCGGTGAGGCCACGATGTGTGCGGTGTACCCCGATGCGCGTAATCCGTTCGCATTTCCCGGTCAGCCGTGCGCAGATCTCGAAGACTGGAAGGTCAGCGAGGTGTGGCTCACGCTCGGACCCGAGTCCGACTCGGCGGTGGATATCACCGATCAGCTCGACCGCA
>JBCBSO010000716.1:0-2075 GCA_039819205.1 Actinomycetota bacterium | reverse complement strand
GGGGGTCGTCGAGCAGGGTCATCTGGTCTCCTTGGGGGCGTGGCTGGTTGTGTGGTCGGTCGTGTCGGTGGTGATGGAGCGAATGAGGGCGGCGATCATCTCGTCGGCGATCGCAGGTCCGTTGGCGAGGTCGTAGGTGTCGATGTTGATCGGCAGCGCGAGCGCCCCGTGGACGCCGGACCACAGTGTTTGGGCCATCACTCGGGCGTCGCCCGCACGGATCGAACCGGCCGCCTGGCCGTCTTCGATCGCGCGGCGCAGCGAGGCGAACAGCATCAGTTCGTCGGGGTCGTCGTTGCGATCGGTGGTCGAGTTCGGCGGCCGGACCCACAGCAGCAGCCAGCGGTGCGTATCGCTGTGGGTCGTGGTGAACGCCACATAGGTGTGGAGGAGCTGACGGATTCGCTCCACCGGCTCGGCGCCGTTGCGCTCGACGTCGGTGAGCGATCGTCCGAGCTCGGCGATCGGCCCCATCCACAGCGACCGGTTGAGTTCGGACAGATTGGCGAAGTAGCTGTACAGCAACCCGGTCGACACACCGGCGCGCTTGGCGACCGCCCGCACCGACACCGCTGCCGGCCCGCCCTCGGCATGGAGCTCGGCTGCGGCACGGTGCAACCGGCGTCGCTGGTCGGCGCGCTCCTCGTCGGTGGCGGCAGGACGGGGCATCGCGCGTACCGTAGCCGATTACCTGAACATGTTCAAATAACTCGTCGACGATCAAGGAACGCTGGGGTCGACGCTCGCCGGTGGCATGCCTAGGGTGACCACATGGCACAGGGGGCAGCGACGAAGACGATCGGCAAACTGGCGCAGGCGGTCGCGGCGTTGTGGATCGTCAACGTGTGGTTCCTGCGATTCAACAAGGACACCGGATACCGCGGCGGCGATGCCACCAACATGAAAGAAGAGTTCGACGTCTACGGGCTGTCTGAAACCCAGATGTACGGCGTTGGGGCAATGAAGGTCGGCCTCGCCGGGACGATGCTGGTCGGACTTGCGGTGCCGCGCTTGACCCGGCCTGCGTCGATTGGCCTTGCCGGATTCATGGTGGGCGCCGTTGCGATGCACGCGAAGGCGGGGGATCCACCGAAGCGGTACCTCCCCGCAGTGTCGGTGCTCTCGCTCGCTACGGCGTCGGCAGTGCTGAGCGATTGAGTCGACTAGTCCAGCGCACGAACGTGCTGTAGCCGACATGGCTCATCCATTCCCGCCGACCGCCATAGCGGCGCCAGTCCAACTGTGGGAGTGGGGAGCGGGTCGTGCGGGCGCTCACGCGAGCCCGTAGGTTGCGCGCATCCGCCCGAGGAACGTCGCGTCGTCGGCGGCCGTGCGCGCCGCGATGATCTCAGCGGCGTCTTCGCCGGCGACGTACCGCAGCTGATCCGTGCCGTCCGTTGCTGCGTCAAAGATGATCTCGGCAACGAGCTCCGGCGACGACGTGGTCCGATCGGCTTGGGAGGCGGCGATCAGGCCCTGCACGACGGGCGCGTACTCGGTGAGCTCGGGGTCGACCGACAAGTCCATCGACCGCCCGGAGAAATCGGTCGTGATGATCCCAGGTTCGACAATCTTCATCTGCACGCCGATCGCTCCCAGCTCGAAGCTCAGCGCTTCGGAGAGTCCTTCCACGGCGAATTTCGTGCCGTGGTAGAGCGAACCGAGTGGCATCGTGATCTTCCCGCCCATCGACGACACATTGACGATCGTCCCCGAACCGCGTGTGCGCATCTGGGGGAGTACCGCCTTCGTGACGTCGAAGAGCCCGATCACGTTGGTGTCGAACTGGCGGACGATCTTCTCGCGCGGTGTGGACTCGAGGGGCCCGTATGCGCCGTAGCCGGCGTTGTTGACCACGACGTCGATCGCCCCGAAGCGCTCCGTGCCGAGGGCGACGGCTGCGTCGATGGAGGCGAGATCGGTCACGTCGAGTCGGGTGACCAATACGCCAGCGACGTCGGTCAACGGATCGTCTCGGTCGGACTCGGCGTCGGGCGCGCGCATCGTGGCCACGACGTTCCGTCCGTTGGCGGCGAAGTGCTTGGCGGTGGCTCGGCCGATCCCGGTCGATGTGC
>JBCBSO010000715.1:0-2075 GCA_039819205.1 Actinomycetota bacterium | reverse complement strand
ACAACATCGTCGAATGCCGCAGCCGGGAGTGCGGCGATCCAGCGGTCGATCACCGTGCGCAACTCGTTGTCGTGGATCAGCACGGTGCCCGACCCGGCGAGAAATCCCTCGACGAACGCCGCGCCGTCGGGCGCGGAGGTGCCAGGAGACAGCGCCCGCGAGAGTCGTCGCTCGGCCTGACCGACGTCCCATCGGCCGGCGTCGTGCAGCAGCCGCGTCGAGCGGCCGTGGATCAGCCCGCTCCGTCCCGCTTCGGCGAGTCGTTCGAGCACCTCAGGAAACGCCTGCTCGCGCAGCGGATGCGCAAGCATCGCGAGTGCTCCCTGCACCGCAGTCAGCCGCTCGACCATCAGCCTGGCGGCCTCGTCATCGAGCGCTCGACATGCGTCGGGCAAGGCGACGATGACGCGCTGCACCAGATCGTCGAACACTCGGCGCAGCGCGTCGCGGTCGGTGTCGCGAACGTCGCCGTAGCGCAACGTTGTCGCCAACGGCATGAGCACATCGAGCAAGTCGGCGACGTCGGGCTCACGGGCCGCACGGACATCGATCGATTGCAGCGCAGCTCCGACGGCATCGGGGAGGTCGGCGAGCAACGCGCGGTCGAGCACTCCGACGGCGTCGACGAGCGACGTGGCGACGCGTACTCGACCGACGAGAGCGGCCGCAGCTGCATCGGCCACCGTGGTCCCCAGGCCAGCGCACTCGATCAGGCGAATCGAGAACTCGGGCCGCCAGCGGATGCTCCACGTCTCGCGGAATGTTCCCGACGACCCGCGGCCGTCCTCGATGTGCCCCCAGGGCACGTCGAGAGCGAGAAGTTGGTGCAGCAGATGCGATCGACGCCGGCCCGACGGAGTGCGCAGGTCGAGTTCGACCGTGCGCGTCGACGCTTCCATCTTTAGCCGTGTCGAACGGCGCCGCCGCTCGAGGTCGCGGGCCAATGGTGCCTGCGGCGCATCGTCGGGCACGCGACCGACGCGCTCGCCCACGACCAGCCGTCGCCGCACGACATCGAGTTGGGCGAACGCTCCGTCGGTAAACACCGCGTCGGCCACGTCGAGCACCTCGGGCAGACCGGGGCGCGGCCGCCCGCGCAACCCTGCCAGCCCCTCAGCGAGCCGCGTTCCGGCGATGACCTCGTCGGGCGAGGCCGCAAGGCCTTCACTGCGCAACATCTGGGCGAACTGAACGAAGAAGCGACCAACCCCATCAGGCCCCGGGTGGGCGAAGACGTGCGCATACCACCCCGGGCTGCGTACGCCGGCGGCATACCCCGACGTAGTCGCCAGGCGCTCGTGAGACCACGGGACCCAGGCCACCGCCACTTTGGCCCGCGGGCGCCCGCGCAGCGTGTGCGTGTCGGCCGCCACGGTCGTGGCCGCCGGATCGAGCGCTGGGACATGCCATGCGCCGACGACCGCAGCGATCGTCGTGTAGCCATCGCGTGCCGCACGTCGAAGCTCACTGCGCATGTGGGCCTCGCGCATCGCCTCGCGTCTCGGCGGCGTCCAGTCGTCACGCACCGCATCCATCGCCTCGGCGACCGCCTCGAAGGCCGGAGCGCCGTCGCCACGATGCTCGATCACATCCTCCCACCAACGCTCCGGATCGGGATCGCCCGCTACCTCGGCAAGCTCACCCAGTGGGTCGCGGTGCAGCGGACCGTCGTCGGAGAGCGCCAGTGTGGTCGACAGCGGCAGGTCGATCGGCCGCACCGCGATACCGCGCGTGTTCGCCCAATGGACCGCGCTCCACTCAGGGCTGAACCCGGCAAGCGGGGCGAACGCCGCTCGTTGTGGATCGTCGACCACGTACCCGAGCAGTGCGACCGGTGGATCGAGCCCATCGCGGCCAACCCAATCCAGCGCATCAGCGGTGTCGGCCGGGAGTTCGACCAGCACGATGTCCGGCTCGAGCTGCTCGAGGGCGCGTATCACGGAGCGGGCAGACCCCGGACCGTGATGGCGGATCCCCAGCAGATGAGGGTCGGGGCTGGAGTGTTGAGCCACGGTCAACCGTGGTGCGCGACCGGCCCGACTGGGGCGAGTTCTACGAGGCCTGCCGCGCCCTCG
>JBCBSO010000714.1:0-2081 GCA_039819205.1 Actinomycetota bacterium | reverse complement strand
GCCCGTGTAGCCGGTCTGGCCATTGGCTCCCGGAGCGGAGAACTGCTGTTTCACGTCGGGTCCGAGCTCGAAGAACTCGCGCAACATGCCGTACGCCGTGTCGAGCAAGTCGTCGGAGAGGTCGTGACTGGTGTACACGAACCCGGTCGCCAGGCTGCGGCGTACGCCGTCGACCACAGCGCGCCGCTGCTCGCCACTGCCCCGTTCGAACGCAAGGAGGTCGACGTCGAGGATCATGTCGCTCATGACGCCGACGCTACTCGGCGTCGCCGGGTACGCCGCCGGGAGCAAATAGCGCTGGCCAGCCACCGGTGTGGATGAACGCAATCGCTCCTTCCTCCCGGCCACCGGGCTCGAACTCGCCGTCGGCGGCCATCCCGAGCACCCCCGACATCCCTTTGCCGGAGTATGTGCGGTCGAGCAACCAACCGCCGTGCGTCGCTGCCCACGAGATGGCGTGATCGCCGGCATCGGTGGGGATGGCGTAGCCGTCGCCAAGCCATCTGCCATCGAGCTCGACATCGTTGCTGTCGACCAGCGCGCCGGGCGGACCGCCCACGACGCTGAGTACCTCGCGAGCCAACACAGCAACGTCGGGCATGCCCGCCACAACGCCTTCGGCGACACCAATCCCGATCACTCGCGGCGCAGCCCGACCCAGCGCCCGAGCGATCGCCCGGCCAGCGACGAGACCGGCGTGGGTCCCGCCGCTCGACGACGTGGTCACCACCGCGTCGAGGACGGCGCCACGCTCGTCGGCCTGGTCGAGCAGCTCGAGGTACGCATCGGCATAGGCCGCAGCGCCCAGCGCCGTGCTCCCGCCGATTGGAATCGGGTAGGGCCGCAGTCCATCGGCGCTGAGCTCGTCGACGAGTTGTTCGCGGGCGATCTCCAACTCGCCCCAGTGCCGCGGGTTGATGCCGGTGAAGTGCAGTTGTGCGCCAAACAGCCGCGACAACAGCTGATTACCGACCACGTCACCAGCGGGCTCGTCACCGGACAGCACCAAGTGCACCGGCAGGCCCACCCGGGCACCCGCGGCAGCGGTCATTCGACAGTGGTTCGACTGTCCGGCACCAACGGTCACCAACACCTCGGCGTCGCAGGCCAGCGCGTCGGCCACCAACAGATCGAGTTTGCGCGCTTTGTTGCCGCCACCGCCCAGGCCGGTCAGGTCGTCACGCTTCACCCACAGCCGCACGGGCGCGCCGTCGCCGGTGGGGAGCAACGGGCCACGTTCAAGCGGTGTTGGCACCGTGGCCACACCAGCTCGGCGAAGGTGATCGAACACGCCGAAGATGGTAGGCAAAGAGCGCCATGGCCACGACCGACTGGAACCCGCTGTTGCGCGCCGAGTTCGCCAAGCCGTACTGGTCGACGTTGCAGGACTTCGTGCAGGCCGAGCGGGCCCGAGCCACGGTGTACCCACCACATCCCGACGTGTTCGCTGCGCTGCACCACACCGCCTACGCCGACACCAAGGCCGTGATCCTCGGACAGGATCCGTATCACGGGGCTGGACAGGCCCACGGCTTGTGTTTCTCGGTGCGTGCCGGCGTCGACGTGCCCCCCTCGTTGCGCAACATTCACCGCGAGCTCCACGACGATCTCGGCGTGGCGATCCCCAACCACGGCAATCTCGCCGGTTGGGCCGACAACGGCGTGTTGCTGCTGAACACGACACTCACGGTGCGCGCCGGCCAGGCGGCCTCGCACCAGGGCAAGGGGTGGGAAACGTTCACCGACGAAGTGATCCGCGTGGTCAATGACAAGACCGACCCTGTCGTGTTCATCCTGTGGGGGGCGGCGGCACGCAAGAAGCGCCAGTTGATCGACACCAGCCGCCACGCCATCGTCGAGTCGCCACACCCATCGCCGCTGTCGGCGAACAACGGGTTCTTCGGCAGCCGACCGTTCAGTGCCACCAACGAGGCGCTGGCGCGCGCCGGGCGCGAGCCGATCGACTGGACGTTGCCACCCGACGCCGACACTGCGCCCGGAGTTGCGGAGTGAGTTGGACGACGAGCGACCGGGTGGTCGCGCTGCGCGAGCGCTCACCGATCATCGACATCGCGGTCGAG
>JBCBSO010000713.1:0-2091 GCA_039819205.1 Actinomycetota bacterium | reverse complement strand
GCATCGGCCCCGACACCATTGCCGGGGCAGCTCGCGCGGGCGCCAACGTGTTGGTCGCCGGCAGTGCGCTATATCGCGACCCCGACAATGGTGTCGGGGCCGATGCCGCCATCGACTTCGACGTCGATGTCGTCGGCACGGCCGGCCGCGTCGATCATCGAGCGCACCTCGGCCACCTTCGGCTCCATCGATGCCAGGTATCGCTGGCCGCCGAAGCCGGGGTTGACCGTCATCACCAGCACCATCTCGACCAGGTCGAGCACATGGGCCACGTGACTCGCCGGTGTCGCCGGGTTGAGCGCCACCGCAGCCGCGGCGCCGAGGTCGTTGATTTCCCCGAGCACCCGATGCAGGTGGGTGCAGGCCTCAGCATGCACGATCAAGCGGCGACATCCGGCGTCGATGTACTCCTTGGCCATCGCCTCGGGGGTGTACACCATGAGGTGCGCTTCGAATGGGATGCTCGCGTGGGGGCGGCATGCGGCGATGACGTCTGGGCCGAACGTGAGGTTCGGCACGAACTGGCCGTCCATCACGTCGAACTGGATCACGTCGACGCCTGCGGTTTCCAACGCGGCGACCTCGTCGCCGAGTTTGGCGAAGTCGGCGGGGAGCACCGAGGGCACGATCTGGATTGGCCGGCTCACGACGCACCTCCGTCGCTGGGCGTCTCGTCGCTGGACTCGTCCTGCGATCCCTCGGCCCAGTCTTCGTCGGCCTCTTCCCACGCTTCGTTGCGGTCGTCGACGCGTTCTTGCCACCGCTCTGCCTCGGCGCGCGATGTGTAGGGCCCCATCGTCTGAGCGCCCGGGCCACGCTCGCTCGCCCGCACGGCGGTGCCTCGCGAAAGATCCCAGTACCAGCGTTCGTCGTCGGGAGGTGCCGTCATGGGCCCAGTGTCGCGCACGCTGCGCTCGCGTCGGCGAGTGCTCGGCCATACGCTCGTCGTGTGCAAGTACGCGCCGAGCGACTGGTGGCGGGCGGCCGGGCGATTGCCCGTGACGCCGACGGACGTGTGGTGTTCGTCGATGGTGCGTTGCCTGGTGAGTTGGCCCAGGTGGCCATCAGCCGTGACCGGCGCGACTTCGCCGAGGGGTGGGCCGAACACATCGTGGAGCCGTCGCCCGCCCGGCGTACGCCACCGTGTGTGCACCGTCGGGCGGGATGCGGCGGATGCGATTGGATGCACCTCGACCCGGCGGCACAACTTGCAGCGAAGGTGGCGATCGCGGCCGATGCGTTCACCCGTACTGGACGGATCCCCGCCGAACAAGTCGCCGACGTGATGCTGGCGGGTGCCTCGGTTGTCGCAACGCGTTATCGCACCACCGTTCGGGTGGTTGGTGGCGCCGACCGGCGCCCCGGATTCCGCGCCGCCCGATCACACGCGGTCGTTCCGATCGACGATTGCCCGGTGGCCGTTGCTCCGCTTGCCGAGGCGATCTCCAATGTTCGGCTCGACCCGGAGGTGGAGTTGACCATGCGCGTGTCCGAGCTCGACGGCGCATGCACTGCGTGGTGGCGTGGGCCGAAGGGACGCCGGGCGGCGACCCCCGACGGCCTCGACCGTGACGTGGCGACGGGACCACGGGCCGCGTTGCGCGAACGCGTCGACGGTGCGGAGTTGCGCGTATCGGCGGCGTCGTTCTTCCAGGCCAGCCGGGTCGGCGCCGAGGTGCTGGTCGACGCCGTTCGTCGAGCGGTGCCAGAGGCGGCAGGGGCCGGCCGCGGCGTCGACGCATACGGCGGCATCGGGTTGTTCGCGGCGACGGTGTTGGCCGACGTGGAGCGGGTGACGATCGTGGAGACCTCGGCCAGCGCTTGCGCCGACGCCCGCCACAACGCGGCCGGTGCCGAGTGGACGGTCCACCACACGAGCATGGACCGATGGCAGCCCAGCGAGTCGGCGGACGTGCTCATTGCCGATCCGGCCCGAACGGGCCTCGGCGCCAGCGGAGCTGCGGCGGTCATTGCTGCGGCAGCGCCGGTGGTGGTTCTGGTCAGCTGCGATCCCGTCGCCGGCGCCCGCGACGTCCGTGCGCTGATCGACGCGGGGTACCGGTTGGAGGGTGTGGAGGTGCTCGACTTGTT
>JBCBSO010000712.1:0-2093 GCA_039819205.1 Actinomycetota bacterium | reverse complement strand
GAGCGAGCGGCAGATCGCTCGCTCCAGGAGCAGCAGCGTGGTGATCAGGTAGCCGGAGATCACGAAGAACAGGTCGACACCGAGGAATCCACCCGACGCCCAACCGAACCCCAGGTGGTAGGCGACCACCGCCGTGACGGCGAGCGCGCGCAATCCATCGAGTGCCGGGAGATAGGTGAGGCGTCCGTCCGCCATCGCCGAGAATCCTACGAGTCGCTGCGCGGCCCTCGTCAACGCGGTGGATCAGGAGCGCGCCCGTCGTCTGGGCCAAACCATGCGCCCACGGCGATCGCGACGACGGCAAACAGGGCCATCGTGTTGAGGTGATCGAATGCGGTGGTCCACCCCGCGTTCGGAAATGGCGCATCGCGGCGTTCGATCCAATACACCCACACGGCCACAACAACGGCCGCCAACAGACCAACAACTTCGAATCCCCGGCGCCACCGTCGACCGATCCCGAATGCCCAGATCGCGAGTGCGGCGGCGCCAGCCCACGGCGAAATCAAGAGTGCACATGCCGCTACCAGCGTCGGTCCACGCCATCGGCTGCGGCGGCGCGGCGCGTCGGCACGAACCAGTCGCGGGCGAGCAGCAAACGCCATCGACGACAACCGGCTCGTGAGGAGCACAATGGCGACAGCGATCACCACGCCCACCGCGGACAAGGTCAGCCCGAAAGTGACCGGCCATTGCATCGTCCACCGCATCGTGACCGTGACCGCGTCGGTCGACGGGGGCAGCTGCCAGCCGTTGAACCCGCCATCGACGAGCTGCGGGCCGTCGAGTTGCTCGCCGTCGATCGTCGCCGACCACGCGGTGTTGTAGCCCTCGCCCAGCACGAGCCAGCAGGCCTCGGGGCACGGGCCGACGTCGACCGTTCGGCGCCTCGTGCCGTCGTTGGTCACCGTCACCTGCGGCGCTGGCGGCTGGTCGAGCACCGGGACGCCCGACTCGGCCAGCACGATGCGGTCGACGGTGAGACCCGCGGCACGGCGATTCGTCGATGCGAGGCGTCGCTGGCCCGCGTCGAGATCGACCTCGGTGCACGGGATGGCGTGCGCTGGAGCGCCAGCAGCCAATGCGCCGGCGCCGGCGGTGAACCCGACGGGCACCGCGGCACCATCGACCTCGAACAGTGCAGGGCGCGCACAGTCCCAGTCGATGGTGGTGTTCGTTGCGGTGGCCGGCTGGCGCACGCCGATGGCCTCGGCGGTCAGTTCGGCAATCGCCGACGGGAGCGTCCGCTGGTCGCCATATCGACGGTCGATCGTGGTCGCCGGCTCGACCGCATCGATGGTGACCGCAATGGCTCCCTCGACACTGCCCGGCAGCGCCACCACGCTGACCCCCGCATCGTCTGCTGGTGGCACGTCGACCACGAACGACGAGCCGCGGTCGTCGTCGACGACCAGTCGGGTGATCCTGGAGAACGGTCCAGCGGGTTGGCGGACGAGGAACTCGTTCATCGGTGCGACGCCGTCGATGCGCAGTGACGCACCAACTGCGCCGTCGAATGGGGTGATCCAGGCGGTTTCCGGGTTGCCGTCCGTGGCCGCCGCGCCGCGTGCGGCGATCGAACCGGTAAGCCGGCGATTGGCGACGGCCACGGTGTCGCTCGCCGAGCGATCGGCGGGCCCGTCGCCAAACAGGTCGGCCAGCACGGCGTCGCTCGCTCGGGCGTCGGCGCGCACGGTCAACTGAACGTCGCCATCGATGGCCCGTGGTAGCTCGAGTTGTCGCTGGAGTGCAGGCTCGGGATCGGCGCGCCACACGTCGAGCGGGTCCGTGCGCAGCCGAGTGAGCACGAACGCCACCGGCGACTCGCCGAGCTGTGCGAGGCCGTCGATCGGAGGGCGGATCCACTCGGCCGTTGGACCGAGCCCGAGATCGACCTCGACGAATCCGACACCATCGCGCGATGCTGCCAGCGCCGGGTCGCCAATGCTGACGTCGTCGATGCGGAGCTCGAGTTGCGTGCCGCCGCGTAGCGGCGGTGTGGCGATCTGTTGACCAATCGCCGTCCACGACGTTTCGTCGAGGTCGACCCGGCTCTCCTCGACGCCGTCGACCGTGAGCGTGATGCGGTCGAT
>JBCBSO010000711.1:0-2097 GCA_039819205.1 Actinomycetota bacterium | reverse complement strand
CGCCACACTCCAGGACGGATCACCCCTCCCCGACTTCATCGACCTCACCGACGGCGTCTTCACCTTCGCCCCCGCCCCGGCCGATGTCACCGACCCCGCCACGCCTCTGGTGATCGTCGTCACCGCCACCGACCCCGACGGCGAATCCGTATCCGACACCTTCACCCTCGCCGTCAACAACCTCGATCCGATCGCCTTCACCGGCGGCCCTTACACGATCGACGCCGACGAAATCCTCACGCTTAACGGCGACGCGGCGGGCTTCTTCACCGACGTTACCTTCGCCTGGGATTTTGATAACGACGGCCTCTTCGACGACGCCACCGGACCGTTCGCTACGCTCGATCCGGCCGCCCTCGGGTTCGCCGCCGGCACGGTCAACACCATCTCCGTCCAGATCACCGACGAAAACGGCGGTGTCGCCACCGACACCACCACCGTCACCATCAACGACGCGCCCGTCATCATCCCGACCCCGCCGACGATCGTCAGCCCCATCGCCGACCAGTCGGTCGACGAGGGCGCGACCCTCGGGCTCGACACCAATCCCAGCTTCACGCCCGGCACGCCCGGCGAGGGCCTCACCATCTCCGCCACACTCCAGGACGGATCACCCCTCCCCGACTTCATCGACCTCACCGACGGCGTCTTCACCTTCACCCCCACCAACGTCGATCTCGACGACGTTATGACCGACTACGTCCTCGCCGTTACCGCCACCGATCCCGACGGCGAGTTCGTGACCGGCGAGTTCACCGTCACGGTCAACAACCTCCCGCCGGTCATCTCCACCGGCGGTCCGTACACGGTCGACGCCGACGGCTCGGTCACCCTCGACGCCTCGGTCGTGCTCATCCCCGGCAACACCGATGTCTTCACCTTCGCCTGGGATTTCGATAACGACGGCCTCTTCGATGACGCAACCGGCCCCAACGCCGTCCTCGACGCCGCCGCGTTCGGATTCACCGAGGGCACCGTCAACGGCATCAACCTCCTCGTCACCGACGCGAACGGTGCCAGCACGCCCGGCTCCACCCTCGTCACCGTCAACGACGAAGCCACCACGCTCACAAACGCCGTCCCCGTCGCCGGCGAGATCGCCTCGCTCACCGACACCGACACCTATCTCATCGACGCCACCGCCGGTCAGCAGATGATCGTCGTCCTCGGCAACCTGACCGGCATCCCCTTCGAGACAACCGTTGAAGTCTTCGCGCCCGACGGCACCTCCATCGCCCTCGACGCCGACACCACCGCCATGGGCAACGAGATCACGATCGAGTCGCTCCCCGCCACCGGCACCTACACCATCGTCGTCAGCGAGACCGACGGCGACGCCCTCGGTGAGTACATCATCGTCGCCACCCTCACCGACCCCGTGATCATGCCCCCGCCGATCGGCGAGGGCACGGATCTCGTCAGCGGCCAGACCGTCACCGGCGACATCGACCCCGCCGGCGATCAAGACCTGTTCTTCATCAACGCCGCCGCCGGCGACGACCTGCTCATCAATGTCAGGGAGACCTCCAACTTCTTCACCAACATCGAGGTCAGTGTCTTCGGGCCCGACAACCAGCTCATCGACACCTTCACCGCCGGTGCCGGCCTCCGCGCCGATCAGTTAAGCGTCTCACAGGCCGGCCGGTACACCATCGCCGTCAGTGACAACGACGATACCTTTACCGGCACCTACAACGTCACCGCCACCGTCATCGACAGCAACATCGACGCCGACAACGTCGCCCTGTTCAGCGGCCAGACCGAGCAGGGCTCCCTGGCCGCCGGTGATATCGACACCTTCACCATCGACGCCGCCGCCGGCGACGACCTGCTCATCAACGTCAGGGAGACCTCCAACTTCTTCACCAACATCGAGGTCAGCGTCTACGGACCCGATAGCGAGCTCATCGACACCTTCATCGCCCCCGCCGGCATCCGCGCCGACCAGTTCAACGTCTCCCAGGCCGGCACCTACACCGTCGTCGTGCGGGACAACGACAACGTCTTCACCGGGGGCTACAGCATCACCGCCACCGTCATCGACAGCAATGTTGATGCGGACAACATCCCCCTCGTCAGCGGCCAGACCGAGCAGGG
>JBCBSO010000710.1:0-2101 GCA_039819205.1 Actinomycetota bacterium | reverse complement strand
AGGCAACGATGTCGTCGGCCAAGGCGAAGTCGAGCGCTTGATCGAGCCAGGCGGTGTGCCGCGGGTGCTCGATCGGCACGATCACCTCAACTCGGCGGTTGAGGTTGCGGGGCATCAGATCGGCCGAGCCGATCAGATACACCGCGTCGCTCTCGGCGCCGTCGAGGCGCGCACCGTGGACCACGTTGCCGTGGGCGAAGCGGTAAATGCGCGAGTGCTCGAGATACCGGCCCAGGATGCTGCGCACGCGGATGTGCTCGGACAACCCGGGCACGCCGGCGCGCACACAACAGATACCGCGGACGACCGCGTCGATGCGCGTGCCAGCGGCGCTGGCCGCGTACAACGCCTCGGCGATCCCCTGATCGGCGATCGAGTTGCACTTGAGCGTGATGTGCCCCTCCGGTCCGAATGATGCCTCGTGTTCGATGAGGTCCATGAGCTGCCGACGAAGGTCGCGCGGGGCGACGAGCAACTGGCGATAGTCCTCCGACCGGCTGTAGCCGGTGAGGTGGTTGAACAACTGAGCGGCGTCGGCACCGATGTCGAGATCGCAGGTGAGGATCCCCAGGTCTTCGTAGATGCGCGCTGTCTTGCCGTTGTAGTTGCCGGTGCCGACGTGGCAGTACCGGCGCAACCGATCGCCGTCGTCACGCACGACCAGCACCACTTTGCTGTGCGTCTTCAATCCGACCATGCCGTACACCACGTGCACCCCGGCGCGTTCGAGTTGTTTGGCCCACTGCACGTTGGTTGCTTCGTCGAAGCGGGCCTTCAACTCAACGAGCACAGCCACCTGCACACCGCGCTCCGCAGCGCGGATCAGGCTGCGAATGACCGCGCTATCACCGCCGGCTCGATACAGCGTCATCTTGATCGACTGCACGCGCGGGTCGTCGCAGGCCTGGGCGATGAACTCCTCGACGCTGGCCGAGAAACTCTCGTACGGGTGATGCACGAGCATCGCCCGGTGACGGATCACATCGAAGATCGGTCGGTCGCTGTCGTCGGCGGCGGCGATGCGGCCGGGTACGACCGGCGTCCACACGTCGTCTTTCAGGTCGGGCCGGTCGAGTTCGAGGAGCTGCCATAAACACGACAGATCGAGCGGAGCCCGGTGGTACGTGACGTCGTCGTGCGTCAGCTCGAGCTCGCGCACGAGCAACTCCAGAATCTCGGTGCCGATACCGCGAGGCACTTCGAGCCGAACCGCCTGTTTGAAGCGGCGCCGACGAAGCTCCATTTCGACCGCTTCGAGCAAATCGTCGGCCTCGTCTTCTTCCAGGGTCAGGTCGGCGTTGCGGCTGACGCGGAAGGGCGCCCACTCCTCGACCACCATGCCGACAAAGAGTCGGTCGAGATGCGCGGCGATCAGCTGCTCGACCGGCAGGAGCCGGCCCGCCGACGTGGTCACCAACCGGGGAAACACGTTGGGCACCTTGAGCCGAGCGAAGCGACGGTCGCCGGTTTCGGGGTCGGCAACGTGCACCGCCAACGACAGTGCGAGGTCGGAGATATAGGGGAACGGATGGCCGGGATCGACGGCCAGCGGGGTGAGCACCGGGAACACGCGCTCGTCGAACAGCTCCCCGAGGGCAACACGCTCATCGGCATTGGTCTGCTCGTAGTCGATGATCTCGATCCCGCTCGCCGCCAACTCGGGACGCAACTGATCGAGATACGTCTCGTCGAGACGGTCGATGAAGTCGGGCACCCGATGGAGGATCGCGGCGAGTTGCTGCGAGGGCGTCCGCCCGTCCCACGTTGGCCGCTCGATGCCGGCGGCGATCTGGTCGTGCAACGCGGCGACACGCACCTGGAAGAACTCGTCGAGATTGGTCGAGCAAATCGCGCCGAACTTGGCCCGCTCGAGCAACGGGATTCCTGGCTCGCGGGCGAGCTGCAGGACGCGATCGTTGAATCCGAGCCAGCTCAGCTCGCGATTGAGGAACCGTTCATCCAGCATCGGATCGTGCCGGCCGACCGGCGCGGCTTACTCCTCGGGCTCGGGACGACCGAGGTCCCACTCGATGGAGATGTTCTCGCGCTCGGCGTCGCGAACGATCCGCTCGCGGTTGCGCCGGAACTGCGGATCGTCGCG
>JBCBSO010000709.1:0-2102 GCA_039819205.1 Actinomycetota bacterium | reverse complement strand
GAAACAGTCGGCGTTCAGGCTCATCGAGCAGGTCGTACGACCACTCGACCGTGGCTCGCAGCGTGCGGTGACGGTGCTCGCGTACCGACGAGCGATCGCCGAGCACGTCGAGACGCCGATCGAGCACACCGATGAGGTCGTCGAGTCCAAATGCCGACACGCGCCCCGCAGCCAGCTCGATGGCCAGCGGCAGCCCGTCGAGCGCGCGGCACAGTTCCGCGATCCGCTGCGCCGTTGCGGCATCGAGTTGCCACTCGTCGTCGGCGAGGCGGGCGCGATCCACAAACAACTGCGCTGCGGGGCTCTGCTCCACGGCGTGGACGTCGGCTGCAGCCGCTGACGGGTCCACGGTGCCGAGTGGACCGAGCCGGTACAACCGCTCGCCAGCCACCCCGAGCGGCTCGCGGCTGGTGGCCAGAATGCGGCTGTGCTCCGACGCACTGAGGAGTTCGGAGATCGCCGCGGCGGCGGCCTCGAGCACGTGCTCGCAGTTGTCGACGATCAGCGTGTGCGGGACTGCCGCCAGGTATTCGCCAACGGCCGCGAGCACGTCGGGCCGGTCGCCGGTCTCGATACCCACGGCCGCAGCGACGGCCAGCGGCAGCGCGTCGGCATCGCGCGATGCAGCAAGGTCAACAAAGACCGCCGGGCGACCAGGTGCAGACGCTGCACTCACGACCTCGACGGCCAACCGGGTCTTGCCCGTGCCGCCGGTGCCGACCAGTGTGACCAGTGGGTGCCGATCGATCAGCGCGGTGATCTCGGCCAACTCCGCCGAGCGGCCGCGCAACGGATCGGCGAACCGTGGGAGCGAGGTACGGGTGGCGCGACGTTCGATACCGGTGTCGTCTGATGCACCGACGGGTTGTGCGGTGGCCACGAACTGATACCCGAAGCCGTGGACCGTGCGGATCATGCGCTGGTCGCGGCCGTTGTCGTCGAGGGCCGCGCGGGCTGACTTGATGCGTGACGTGAGGGCCGATTCGGAGATGAATTGGTCGCCCCAGATCGCCTCCATCAGCTCGATCTTGCTGACGGCACGGTCGCGGTGTTCCAGCAGGTAGACCGTGACGTCGTACACCTGGGGCTCCACGTGGACCGGACCGCCGGGACCAGTGATCGTCCTGGTCGAGAGGTCGATCCCGAAGTCGTCGAGCCGATATCGCACGGCGCCATTGTGGCGGGTTCGCACGACCCCGCCGCAACCCTGGAGATCCCGCCGGTGCCCACGATCGGCCGCGGCTTGAGTGTGGTCTGAGCGAGTCTTGAGCGGCCGGTTGCACCGTGGTGGTTGGGAGGTGTGCCATGACCACACTCGGGCAGACAGCACGACACCAGACTGACGGCGATCGCGGATCGATTGGTCGCCGATGGGGCGGACTCGTCGCGGCCGCGGTGGTCGGCGTGGTCGGGACAGTCGTTGCGGTGTCCGCGTGGGGTGCCGACGCAGCACCCGGTGACAACGACTCGACCTACGTCGCCTGGCCCGGCTGCCGCCTCACCGACACCCGACCCCCAACACAGATCGGACCACGTGGCATCCCCCTCGGCGCCGGTGACGTGATGACCGTCACCGTCCACGGCAACAACGGCGACTGCACCGGACCCTTAGCCATCCCCGACGACGCCGTTGCCTTGGCCACCAACGTCACCGCCGTCGGCGCCACCACCAACTCCAACATCCGCGTCTACCGCGGCGACCTCACCACCCCACCACTGCTGTCCAACCTCAACGTGTTCGCCGGCGCACCACCCACCCCCAACAAAGTCGACGTCCAACTCGCCCCAAACGGCACCCTCAAAGTGTTCAACGCCAACGGCCAAGTCGACATCATCATCGACGTCGTCGGCTACTACACCCCCACCAGCCTCACCCAACTCGCCCAACAAACCGGCGGCACCCCAGGACCCCAAGGACCAGAAGGGCCCACCGGACCTCAAGGCGAACAAGGAGAGCCCGGAGACAAAGGCGAAACCGGCGAACAAGGACCAGCGGGAGAACAGGGCGAGCCCGGAGAAAGTGGCGCCAAGGGAGAGCCGGGCGAAAAGGGCGACCAGGGCGAACCCGGCGAGAAGGGCGACCCCGGTCTACAGGGGCCACC
>JBCBSO010000708.1:0-2106 GCA_039819205.1 Actinomycetota bacterium | reverse complement strand
CCGACGACGGCGCAGTCGGCGGCCAGCTACGGGTACTCCCCGACACGGATGGCGAGCGGCTGTTGCTCGGCATCGGCCAACTCACCGAGTGGGCTCGCGCCAACGGCTCCGGAGCCATGATCACGCTCGATCCGTCCGGCCCGCCCGAACAGGAACCGACGGTGGTGTCCAGTGGCTACATCAACCCGTTCGCGTTCGACGTCGTGACGGCGCCGGACGCTGCGCTGTGGGTGGCCGACAACGCTGTCGGCGATGACGTCGAACGAATCGGTCGGGCCGACCTCGCAGACCGCGACGACCACTCCGCGAGCGGCGTCGACGACCGTGCGCCCGCATCGATGCTGGCGCTCGACGACGAGACGCTCCTGATCTGCGGCTTTCTCGACGGTGAGCTGCAGCGCTGGGACGTCGGGGCGGCGACGCCGTCGTTCGTTGAGACCGTTGGTCCGTGCCTCACGGGAGTGACCACGGTCGACGTTGGCGGCGAGTCTGGCGGGGCCCAGATCATCGTGACCGCCACCGCCGACGCGCTCGTTGCGCTCCCCGGGCCGTAGCGCCAGCGAGCCGCGAACGCCGCAACGCGGGCGACACGCGCGTTCTCGGCGCCGCTCGTTGCGACAACCGCAACTGCGCGCGCCAAGAAGCTGTGGGGCTTCCGCCGAACCGCACACCGTGCCCACCCTTACGCATGGCACGACTGCGGATCTCCGACTACGACACCTGGGCGCGCGCCCATCACGGACTGCTCACCCGAGAAACCCCCGGCATCTCGAACGACCAGTGGTACCGCGGACTGAAGAACGGTTCGTTCGAGCAACTCCATCCCGGCGTGGCTCGGCTTCCCGGCACGCCCGACACACCGGAACAGCGAATCGCCGCGGCGGTGCTCGCTATCGATGACGCATTGGCGTCGCACCGATCGGCGGCGCGCTTGTGGGGCATCCCGCGGCCCGACGAGGAACCGGTGGACGTCATCGCCACCCGCACCGCCGGCCCGCCGGCGCTCGACGGCGTCGAGGTGCACCGCCCCACCGACCGAGCCCGACTCGGACCAATCAGGCGCTACGGCATCGCCTGCACCAACCCGCTGCGCACGATCGTCGATCTCGGCGCCGTCGATCCGGATGGAGTCGACGCGGCAGTCGGGCATCTCATCTCCACCGGTGTTGCCAGCCTCGACACGCTGACCAGCGTGGTGCACAAACACGGCCGCAAGGGACGATCGGGCATCGGTCCGCTGCGTCGGGCAATCGAGGAGTGGACCGTCGATGGACGCCCCGCCGATTCGCTGCTGGAAGCTGCCTTTCGACGACTCGCCCGGCGCTACGACCTCCCTGAGCTGGAGTTCCAGCCGGTGATCGAGGGCATCGAGGTCGACTTCCGGATCGTCGACACGCCGGTGCTCATCGAGTGCGACGGCTGGCTCCATCACGGCGCCGACCGCGCCGGGTTCGAACGAGATCGAGAGCGAGACGCGATCCTCAGCGGCGCGGGATGGATCGTGCTGCGCTTCACCTATCGATGGATCACCCAACGTCCCGCGGCGACCGCGGCGCGCATTCGTGCGGCCATCGAGCAGTGGCAACCGGTCGCCGACCCCGCATCCGACAACCCTCCAGCAGCCTGACCGTCGATCGTTCTCGGCGTCGGCGGTGGCGGAACCCGCAAACCACAGCGCCGAGAACCGTGCACACCGACGCACCGGCGCTGGTCTCCACATTCTCGGCGTCGACGCTTGCGGAGTCCGCAAGCCACAGCGCCGAGAAGCCGCAGGCGGCATGTTCCCCGTACCCCGGCACGGGCCCGCAGCTTCTCGGCGTCGGTGGTGGCGGAAGCCGCAACAGAGGGCGCCGAGAAGCCGCAGATCGACCGAACCCAGCGCGGGGCGCGCGGTTCTCGGCGTCGGCGGTGGCGGAACCCGCAAACCACAGCGCCGAGAAACCCCACGGGCGACGAGCGTCGGTAGCCTCGGGCGGCTCATGGAACGGTTCGGATTGGTCGGGTTGCCCAACGCAGGCAAGAGCTCGCTATACAACGCTCTCACCGGGGGCGGCGCGCTCGCGGCGCCCTACCCGTTCGCCACCAAGGACCCGAACATCGGCGTGG
>JBCBSO010000707.1:0-2036 GCA_039819205.1 Actinomycetota bacterium | reverse complement strand
CGATCTCTGCCTCTTCCAGGCGGAAGAGATGGGCGTCCAACTCCTTCTGGGTGGCGTAGGCGGTCCCATAGATCCGCTGTAGCTGAGCGTTGCGATGGTCGCCGCGCCAGTAGGCCCCCGCGACCTTGAGCAGCTTGAACGCGCCGATGCGCCCGGTCGACGGCGCGTGTGGCCCGCGGCAAAGATCGAACCACTCACCTTGATGATAGAGCGTGACCGGCTCGCCCTCGGGAATCGCGTCGAGCAACTCGACCTTGTACTGCTCGCCCAGCGAGCGGAACCGCTCGCGCGCCTCTTCACGTCCGACCTCGCTCCGGCGAAACGGACGGTCGGCGCGGACGATCTCGGCCATGCGGGCCTCGATCTGGGCCAAGTCGTCGATCGAGAACGGCTCGTTCCGCGCGAAGTCGTAGTAGAAGCCGTCGTCGATCGCCGGCCCGATCGTCACCTGCGTCCCGGGGAACAGATCCTGGACAGCCTCGGCCATGACGTGAGCGCAGTCGTGACGGATCACCTCCAGCGCGTCCGGGTCGCGAGTCCGCACGAATCGTAGAGCGACGTCCGCGCTCAACTCACGGTCGAGATCGACCAGCGCCCCGTCGACTTCCGCCACCAGCGCGTCCTTGGCGAGCCCCGGCGAGATCGCCGCTGCCACGTCGAGCGCCGTCACCGGCCGTTCGAAAGTTCGAACGGCACCGTCCGGCAGAGTGACAGCAACGCTCTGGCTCGGTTGGGCGAGCGACATGCTTACATCCGTTCGGCGGCGGGGTTTTGGGGGACCCGAGTTGTCTTGATCCGCCACCGCTGTGTCAAGCGATGGCACCACGGGCGATGCTGTCACCAATCTGTCATCGTCAGTCAGGCACAAGCGCGGGCAAACACACTCGGGAGACGTCCATGCACCGCCACTCGATCATCGCTGGCCTCGCCTGCGCGCTCGCCGCCAGCACGGCGTTGACCGCCAACGCGCAAACGGCTTTCAACCGTATTGCTTCGTTCGAAGTCGTCGACAACATGCCGGACGGTGCCGACGTCAGCCGCGAAACCTCCGCCGAGATCATCGCCGCCACCGCCGACGGGATGACGCTCGTCTACTCCGACAGCCCACTCGGTGCGGTCGGCTTCGTCGACATCACCGATCCGGCCAATCCCGCAGCAAGCGGCCTGGTCGAGGTCGACGGCGAGCCGACGTCGGTGGCCGTGGCCGATGGGTCGGTCCTGGTCGGCATCAACACGTCCGAGAGCTACACCGAGCCGACGGGGCGGATCGACGCCATCGACATCGCCACCCGCGCGGTCGCCGGCAGCTGCGACCTCGGCGGTCAACCGGATTCGATCGCAGTGGCTCCCGACGGTAGCTTCGTCGCCATCGCCATCGAGAACGAGCGGGACGAAGACCTGAACGACGGCGTCATCCCGCAACTGCCTGCAGGCAACCTGACGATCGTCGGGCTCACGGCCAACGGGTTGGACTGCGCGTCGTTGCGGGTGGTCGAGCTGGCGGGACTGGCCGAGGTCGCACCTGACGACCCGGAGCCCGAGTTCGTTGCCATCAACGGCCAGAACGAGATCGCCGTCACCCTCCAAGAGAACAACCACGTGGTGATCGTCGACGGCGGCAGTGGCGAGATCGTCGCCCACTGGTCGGCCGGCGCGGTGGACCTCGTCGACGTCGATACCGAGGAAGAGGGTGCGATCACGTTCGGCGGTTCGCTCGAAGGCGTCGTGCGCGAACCTGACGCCATCAAGTGGGTCGACGACGAGCGGTTGATCACGGCCAACGAGGGTGACTACGAGGGCGGCAGCCGCGGCTTCACGATTTTCGCCAAGGACGGCACGGTCCTCTACGAGAGCGGCCTGGAGCTGGAGTACGCCGTCGCCCGCGCGGGCCACTACCCCGAGGAGCGCAGCGGCAACAAGGGTGCCGAGCCCGAGGGTGTCGAGGTCGGTGTGTTCGGCGACGATCGCTACCTTTTCGTTGCCACCGAGCGAGCGGGCCTGATCGGGGTCTATCTCGATGCTGGCGATACGCCGAC
>JBCBSO010000706.1:0-2120 GCA_039819205.1 Actinomycetota bacterium | reverse complement strand
GCTGATCGATCGCCGACATCGGTGCCGATGCTTCCTTCACCAGCGTCGGCAGCATTTCAGCGAGTAGGTCGAGAATCGCTGCCTGCCCGTACTGCTCGTACGAGTTGGCCTTCTTCTCCATTGCCTCGGCCTCCGCATCGCCGCGCGCGGCGATCGCTGCCGCTTCGGCCTGCCCTTCTTCGCGCAGCGCCTCGGCGGCGGCCACCCGCTTCGCCCGCTCGGCGACGCCCTCCGCCTGTCCCTCGAGCTCGACCGCCTTGGCGAGTTCCTCGCGGCGTTGCCGTTCACCGGCGCCGACAAGACGGTCGTTCTCGGCGCGGGCTTGCGCTTGTTCGATCGTGGCGATGCGGCCGGCTTCGGCTTCGCGCACGCGGCGAGTCTTGTCGGCCTCGGCGCGCTGTTCGACCGCATAACGCTCGGCGTCGGCGGGCTTGCGTACCTCTGTGTCGAGCTCGCGTTCTTTCAGCCCGGCCGTTCGCTCGGCGACGAGTTCCTGTGCGGCGATCACTTCTTGATCGCGGTCGGCCTTCGCGAGTGGACCGGCAGCCTCGGCCTGCGCAGCTGCCGCGTCGGTCTCGGTTTTGATCGCCGCCTGGCGTAGCGCAAGCTCGCGATTGGCAACCGCGATCTCCTCTTCGGCCTTGAGGCGCGCCTCCTCGGCCTCACGCCGGGCCACGGCCTCGGCGATCGCCGCTTCCTTTTCGGCCCGTGCCGCTTCGGGCCGTCCAAGATCCTCGAGGTAGTTGCCCTCGGTTTGAATGTCTTGCAGCTGGAACGTGTCGAGGACCAGACCCTGATTGGTCAACGACGACTCGGCCTCCTCGGCGACCTCACGAGCAAAGGCGGCGCGATCTTTGACGATCTCTTCGACCGAGAGCCGACCGACGATCGCCCGGAGTGATCCCGCGAGCACTTCCTGAGTGAACGGCTCGATCTCGTTCTGCTGGCCGAGGAACCGCTGCGCTGCCGCGCGGACCGAGTTCTCCGTGCCCCCAACCTTGACGATGGCGACGCCCTCCAGTGAGCATTTGATCCCCTGCGCCGACACGGCCGAGCCGACCGACACCGCAATCTGGCGTGACGACAGATCGAGCACCGCTAGGCGTTGCACGACTGGAAGCACGAAGGTGCTTGCGCCCATCACCACTTTTTGCCCCGAGAGGTCGGTGGTCGTCGCGCCCGTCTCGGGGTTGGTCACCGCCCGACCCTTGCGGCCGGTCACGATGAACGCTTCGTTCGGTCCGGCCACCTTGAATCGGCTGGCGACGAGGACAACAACGAGGAGGATCAGACCGGCGAGGACGGCAGCGAAGATGATCACGGGCATGCGCTCCATTGTGTCGTCGACGACGTGCAGTCGTACAGACCGATGACGGCCCCGACCGCATGCGTTGGTACGCGCGACGCGCGCTGTTCACGTCCAGAAGTCGTCGGTGGCTTCGACACGCACTTTGGTCGCCGACTCGACGCCGATGACCACGGCGCTCGTCCCGACGACAAGGTCGCGATCAGACGTGGCCGTGTACTTGGTGGTCGCCCCACCGAGCGTGACGATCACTTCGCCGATCCCGCCGGCGGTGATCGCCGTGACGACGCGCGCCGAGGTGCCGATGAGCGAGTCGGTCGTCGGCGTGGCGTCCGTCGGTTGGTGCAACAACGCCCGCGTGAGTCGGTACGTGGCGAACGCCACGAGCACGCCGCCGACGACGGCGGCCACCAGCGCGGCGACACCGTTCCCGTCGAGTCCCGACTGGGCGAACCAACCGAACAGCCCGAAGCCTGCGAGCCCCGCCCCGATGACCGGGCCCGAGATGAAGTCCAGGTCGGGAACCAGACCGTCGATGAGGTCGTCGAGCAGTAACGAGCCGATCAGCAGCGCTGCTCCGACGATCCCGACCACGATGAACACAGACGTGATCTTGTCAGCTCACCTCGCCGGAGCGGGACTCACCGCGACGATCGTCGTCGACCTGAACGCGTCCACGACAGTTGCTGGCGCTCGTCGTCTGCCGCGAGCCGGGCCGAGCACACGATTTTCGTACTTGACAGGAAACGAAAGATGACGAAAGCTACGGGAAGGTAAACGCAAGCACACGAGGGGGTGCAATGCGCGGAAGCAG
>JBCBSO010000705.1:0-2128 GCA_039819205.1 Actinomycetota bacterium | reverse complement strand
GAGCAGCTGATGGAGTACTGCGACGAGAACGAGTCGCAGCACAACAGCGACCTCGCGTTCTTCCTTCGCTACTGCCAGGAGATCGGGCTCGACAAGTACGGCGCCGGCTACGGCAACTACCTCTCGATGGGCACGTTCTTCGAGCCGAGCCAGTACGCCACGCCGACCATCGAGGGTCGCAACAACGCGCTGATCACCCGCTCGGGGATCTACTCCGACGGCGAGTACAGCGAGTTCGATCACCTCCGCGTAAGTGAAGACGTCAGCCACTCGTTCTTCGAGGGCACCGGATCGCTGCATCCGTGGGACGGCGTGACCGAGCCGATCGATCCCGCCGTGGGCAAGGACCAGGGCAAGTACACCTGGGCCAAGGCGCCCCGCTACGACGTTGAGGGCAAGGGTCATGTGCCGCTCGAGGTCGGGCCGCTCGCCCGGCAGATGGTGGCCGGCAACCCCGACCGTCAGCCGTGGCAGACCTACGACCCGCTCGTGCGCGACATGTACGACAAGATCGGGCCGAGCATCATGCTGCGCACCTTCGCCCGCCTGCACGAGGCGGCGAAGTACTACCAGTTGGTGCGTGGCTGGATCGACCAGGTCGACCTGCACGACCGCTTCTACATCAAGCCGGTCGAGCGTGAGTCGGGCAAGGGCTTCGGCGCCACAGAGGCGGCTCGCGGTGCGCTCGCCGACTGGATCGTGTTGGAAGACAACAAGATCGCCAACTATCAGGTGATCACGCCGACGGCCTGGAACATCGGGCCGAAGGACGGCCAGGAACAGAACGGCCCGATGGAAGAGTCGTTCATCGGTGCGCCGGTCGAAGACGTGCACGATCCGATCGAGCTGGGCCATGTGGCCCGCAGCTTCGACAGCTGCATCGTGTGCACGGTGCACGCCTACGACGGCAAGACCGGCAAGGAGATGTCGCGCTTCGTCGTGGATGGCATGTGATTCACGCGCAATGAGATGCGCCGGCCGGCTGGTCGGCTTGGAGTGAAGACAACTGAAAGGGGAGACGAGTGAACCTCGTCATCGGGTGTGGGAACCTGCTTCGTGGAGATGATGCTGTCGGGCCGGTGCTGGTGCGCCGCTTGCTCGACGCTGGATTGCCGGACGGTACGGAAGTTGCCGACGGCGGCACCAGCGGCATGGACGTCGCCTTCCGCATGCGCGGCGCCGACCGGGTGATCCTGCTCGACGCCGCCGACACCGGCGGCACTCCCGGCGCGTTGTACCGGATGCTCGGCACCGACGTCGAAGAGTTGCCCGATCTGTCGACGATCAACCTGCACAGCTTCCGCTGGGACCACGCGCTCGCGTTCGCCCGGTGGCTGCTGAAAGACGAGTACCCCGATGAGATCATCGTGTATCTCATCGAAGCCGAGTCGTTCGGCTTCGGTGACCCGTTGAGCGAACCGGTCGATGCTGCCGCCGATCGCCTCGTCGAGCGCCTCGTGGTCGAGCTGGCCGGGCTCGGCGACTCTGGCATCGAGTCTGCGATCGAGACGGTCGGGTGAGCGATGAACCGTTTGCATCGACCGAAGTGGTCGAAGAAGCGGGGAGGTTCGTTGTGATCCTCGACGTGGTGTTCCCCGACGGCGCCGTGCGCCATCGCGTCGGTGAGTACCACTCGCGCTCGAAAGCCGAAGTCGCCGCCAAGTTCATCCAGGCCACCGCCGAGCGCGACGCCGGACCGGGATGGGGAATGTGACATGACCGACACCGACCGAACTGGGGAACCGATGAATCAACCGCTCGTTCGTCCACAACCGTTGGGCGTGCTCGACGGCACCGCCGGCCTACTGCTCGTACCTCCTGGTGACGGTGCGGTTGAGCTGCTCACGGCGATGGCCGAACTGGGCCGTCCCGACGACTGGGGGGCTGCCGGCGCGGTGCTGGCCGCAACCGAACACGACGACATCGATGCTGCACTCGCCATGCTCGGCGATGGTGTCGATGACGTCATCAACCGCCTGGTGCTCCTTCCCACACCCGAGCACCTGGAGGCAGCGTTGGCCGCTGCCGCCGGCGACCGACTGCGCACTGCGGTCGTCGCGGCAGCGGCTTACGTGAGCAACTTGAGCGAATTCACCGTCGAGCCCCTCGGCGCTCGGCGGGTCGTCGC
>JBCBSO010000704.1:0-2136 GCA_039819205.1 Actinomycetota bacterium | reverse complement strand
CGCCTCGGTGACAGTCACCGCCCCAGTCGATGGTCAGGTCACGCTGACGTCGCAGACACAGGTCAACCACACCGGCAACGGGCTCGTCGCCTGCTCGATCGAGGACGGCCTGATGGTGTCGGATTCGCACCTGCAGACGTTCCAGGCGAGCGGCGGGTTCGAGTTCTCGAACATCGCCAACGTGCGCACCTTCGACATCGCTGCCGGCCAGACCGTCGAGTACGGCCTGTCGTGCCTGGAGTTCAACGACGGCGGCATCGCCCAGAGCCGCACCCTCACTGCAGTGTTCACGGCCGACGTGTCCTGACCCTGCGCCCGCACTGATCTCGGTTACCCCGAGCCCCCGAGCTCGCCCGAGATCACACGATTCCCTGGCGGGAACCCGGGTCGCTGACCCGAACCGATGCCCTCACCTTCGGGTGGGGGCATCGGCGCGTCCGGACGCCGCACAGAGGAATCCAAAAAGAAGTACCCGAGGCGCGTAAGGGCACCCGAGCGCATCCGTCAGGACGCCCGGAATCAACCACCACACCACCCAATCCCGAAAGGAACCCACCCCAATGTCCGCCACCACCACCCTCCAACCATCTGCAGGGCAGCAATCGACGACGTCGACGCTGCAGAAGGCCATCTGGATCGCCGCCGGCGTGATGCTCGCAGCGATCGCCTCACTGGCGTTCTCCCAGGCCTGGTCGGCCAATGCCGCACCGGGCGATGACGACGCCACCTACGTCCCGATCCCCAACTGCCGAGCATTCGACTTCCGCCAAAGCGAACTCCCCGCCGACGGCAAGAAGACGCCGCTCGGCCCCGGTGAGATCCACAACCAACAGATCACCGGCGCCGTCGGCGACTGCGCGATCCCCAACAGCGCAGTCGGCGTCGCGATGAACGTCACGGTCGCCAACGGCACCGCACAGTCCAACCTCCGCGTCTACCCCGGCGATGTGGCCAGCGTGCCCACCGTGTCGAACCTCAACTGGCTGCCCGGCGACGCGCCGACCCCCAACAAGGTCGACGTCAAGCTGTCACCCGCCGGAACGATCAACATCTACAACCAGAACGGCAACGTCGATGTAATCGGCGACATCGTCGGCTACTACACCAGCGAGTCGCTGCAGGAGCTCAACCAGAACGTCGAGCAGTTGTTCGCCAGCCTCCCGTTCGTCGTCAGTGAGCGCGACCCGAACACCGTTCCGGAGGACCTCACCATGGTGCCGACCGAGCAGCTCAGCGTCACGGTCACTGCGCCCGTCGACGGGAACGTCACGGTCGACTCGTACGCCGAGGTCGGCCACACGGTCGCACCGTTCGACGTGTTCTGCTTCCTGTCGGATTCGCCGGCGTCGGACTTCAGCTTCCGCCAACGCTTCGAAGCTGCAGTCAACGACCAGTTCGGCAGCATCACCGGCACCCGCTCGTTCCCGATCGCCGCAGGTGAGACCGAGACGTACTACCTGCTGTGCCGGGAGGCTGAAGGAGACGGCGGAAAGATCGTCGAGCGCTACATGACCGCGATGTTCACGCCCGCCCCCTGATTCAAATCCGGCCGCGCCCTGCCCGGCCAATCGGTGGCCGGTCCCCATCAGGGGGCCGGCCACCACCTCACCGCCACACCGACTCACACCACAAAGAAAGCAACTCCCATGTCCACCACGCTCCCCCGAGCGGTCGTTTCACCGCTCCAGAAAGCGATCTGGATCGCCGCCGGCGTGATGCTCGCCGCGATCGCTTCCCTCGCGTTCTCCCAGACCTGGTCGGCCGACGCCGCACCAGGCGACGAAGACGCCACCTACGTCGCCATCCCGAACTGTCGAGCCTTCGACTTTCGGCCCGGACAACTCCCCGGGGGCGGCAAGAAGACGCCGCTCGGCCCGAATCAGACACACACCCAACAGATCACCGGCGCGGTCGGCGACTGCTCGATCCCGAACAGCGCCGTCGGCGTGGCGATGAACGTCACGGTCGCCAACGGCACGGCGCAGTCGAACCTCCGGGTGTTTCCCGGCGACCTCCCGACGGCCCCCACGGTGTCGAACCTCAACTGGATGCCCGGCGACGCGCCGACCCCCAACAAGGTCGACGTCAAGCTGTCGGCAGCGGGCACGATCAACATCTACAACCAGAACGGCAACG
>JBCBSO010000703.1:0-2137 GCA_039819205.1 Actinomycetota bacterium | reverse complement strand
TGTCGGTTCCCGAGACGGGACCGACAAG
Organism: Actinomycetota bacterium; assembly: GCA_039819205.1. Taxonomy (GTDB): domain Bacteria; phylum Actinomycetota; class Acidimicrobiia; order Acidimicrobiales; family Ilumatobacteraceae; genus JABSQH01. The sequence goes on along the minus strand of JBCBSO010000703.1, from coordinate 2,109 downwards.
ACGCTCTCGTTCGAGACCGGCAAACTGGCCCCGCAGAGCCAGGGTGCCGTGGTCGCCACCATCGGTGGCACCCGCGTCCTGACCACTGCGAATGCCGCGTCACATGTGCGCGACGGCATCGACTTCTTCCCACTCACCGTCGACGTCGAAGAGCGGGCGTACGCCGCCGGCAAAATCCCCGGCTCGTTCTTCCGTCGTGAGGGCCGCCCCACCGAAGAGGCGATCCTCACCTGCCGGCTCACCGACCGTCCGCTGCGCCCGTCGTTCCCCGACGGCTTCCGCAACGAGACCCAGGTGGTCACCACGGTGCTCGGCGCCGATCAGGAGAACCCCCACGACGTGTTGTCGATCAATGCCGCGTCGGCTGCCTTGATGATCTCTGGCATTCCGTTCGACGGCCCGATCGGCTCGGTGCGCATGGCGTACTCGGTTGAGGGCGAGTGGATTCCCCACCCGACGTATGAAGAGGCCGAGGCCGGCACGTTCGAGCTGGTCGTTGCCGGTCGCGAACTCGACAACGGCGACGTCGCCGTGATGATGGTCGAAGCGGGCGGCAGCGAGAATGCGTTCTACTACTACGAAGACGGCGCCAAGAAAGTCACCGAGGAAGTCCTCGCCGACGGACTCGAGGCCTGCAAGGTGTGGATCAAGGAGTCGATTGCGCTGCAGCGTCAGCTCGTCGCGTCGGTGATCGCCACCATGGGCCCGATCGAGCCGATGGAGTGGACGCCACAGCTCGACTACACCCACGAGGTGTTCTCAGCCGTCGAAGCGTTCGCTTCCGAGAAGCTCGCCCCGGCGGTGCGCATCTCGGCCAAGGCAGAGCGTGCACTGGCGACCGACGCTGTTACCGACGAGACGATCGCTGCGCTGTGCGGTACCGCCGACGCACCTGGCGAGTTCGCCGGGCAGCAGAAGCAGATCAAAGAGGCGATCCGCTCGCTGACCAAGAAGCTGGTACGCCAGCGGATCGTCGACGAGCAGCTGCGCATCGACGGTCGCGGCCCGAAGGACCTGCGTCCGGTGTCGGCCGAGGTCGGCGTGCTGCCGACGGCGCACGGCTCTGGCCTGTTCACCCGAGGCGAGACCCAGGTGATGAACGTGTGCACCCTGGCGATGCCGCGGATGAACCAGATCATCGACTCGCTCTCGCCCAACAACGAGAAGCGGTACCTGCATCACTACAACATGCCGCCATGGGCCAACGGTGAGACCGGCCGCGTCGGTTCGCCGAAGCGCCGCGAGATCGGCCACGGTGCCCTCGCTGCCCGCGCGGTGCTTCCGGTGGTGCCGAACCAGGAAGATTTTGCCTACACGCTGCGTCTCGTGTCCGAGGTGATGTCGTCGAACGGTTCCACCTCGATGGGTTCGGTGTGCTCGTCCAGCCTCTCGCTGATGGACGCCGGCGTACCCACTCGCGGCCACGTGTCCGGTATCGCCATGGGCCTCGTATACGAGGGCGGCGAGTACATCACGCTCACCGACATCCTCGGCGCCGAGGACGCCTTCGGCGACATGGACTTCAAGGTCGCCGGTACCGAAGATGCCATCACGGCACTGCAGCTCGACACCAAGATCGACGGCATCCCCGCCGACGTGCTGGGCGCTGCGCTGCAGCAGGCCCGTGAGGCGCGGATGGAGATCCTCGAGGTGATGACCGCGGCGATCGCCGAACCGCGTACCGAGGTCGCCGAGACGGCGCCGAAGATCACCACGATCACGATCCCGCTCGACAAGGTCGGCGAGGTCATCGGCCCCAAGGGCAAGATCATCAACACGATCCAGCAGGAGACCGGGGCCGACATCGGCGTCGACGACGACGGCGCACAAGGCATCGTCACCATCGGCGCCGTCGAGTCGTGGCGGATGGAAGAGGCCAAGGACGCGATCATGGCAATCGTCGATCCGCCCAAGGCCGAGCTCGGCGCCGTCTACCCGGGCCGCGTGGTCAACATCACCAAGTTCGGTGCGTTCGTCAACATCCTCCCGGGCCGCGACGGTCTGGTGCACATCTCCCGTCTCGGCGGCGGCAAGCGCATCAACTCGGTCGAAGACGTGCTCGAACTCGGTCAGGAGATCGAGGTGCGCGTCGACGAGATCGACGACAAG
>JBCBSO010000702.1:0-2142 GCA_039819205.1 Actinomycetota bacterium | reverse complement strand
GGCGGTTGCGCTCGCTCGGTCTGCGTGAACCCGTTGAAGCCGTCTCGGTGGCGATGCGGTAGGCGATTCGACGCGTCAACACGCGCGTCTTCCCCGACCCTGCGCCAGCGATCACGGCCACGAGGCGGGACTCGGTCGTGACGGCCGCCCGCTGATCGGGGTCGAGGTCGACGAGGAGCGCCTCGGCGTCGGTCACGAGGAGAGTGTACGAGCTGTTCCGCAACCAAACATGTGTTCGGCAGGGCGGGCGTGGGCCCGATAGGATCAGCCCGTGACCGAGGTTGCAGACGAGCTGAGCACCGAGTCCGGCAGCGCGCCGAATGCCACCCGTTCGAGCCTGGAACAGGAGTTACTCGACGACGTTCCCTCGAGCAACTACGGCACCGTTGTCGAGCCGCTGAAGGTGATGTCCGACTTTGCGCCGGCCGGCGACCAGCCCAAGGCAATCGAGTCGCTCGCCGCCGGTGTCGACGGTGGCGAGCGGTTTCAAACGCTGCTCGGCATCACCGGATCGGGTAAGTCGGCGACCATTGCGTGGACGATCGAGCAGGTGCAGCGACCGACGCTGATCTTGGCACCCAACAAGTCGCTCGCCGCGCAGCTCGCCCAGGAGATGCGCGAGTTCTTCCCCAACAACCGAGTCGAGTACTTCGTCAGCTACTACGACTACTACCAGCCCGAGGCGTACATTCCGTCGAGCGACACCTACATCGAGAAAGACAGCTCGATCAACGACGAGATCGACCGACTGCGCCACTCGGCTACGGCCGCATTGCTCACCCGACGGGATGTGATCGTTGTCGCCTCGGTGTCGTGTATCTACGGCATGGGTAACCCCGACGAGTACCGCGGCCAGCTGCTCGATCTCAACGTAGGCATCGACTACGACATGCGCAGCATCCTGCGGCGTCTGGTCGACATGCAGTACGACCGCAACGACATGACACTCGGCCGCGGCAACTTCCGCGTGCGCGGCGACACCATCGAGATCCACCCGGCGTACGAAGAATCGGTACTGCGCGTCGAGATGTTCGGCGACACGGTCGATCGGATCACCACGCTCGACCCGCTCACCGGCGAGCAGCTCAGTGAGATCGAACGAGCCCACGTGTTCCCGGCCACTCTCTACGTCACCGGCGCCGAGCGGCTGGCGGTGGCGATGGGCAAGATCGAAGCCGAGCTCCAGCAGCGACTGAAGTACCTCGAAGAGAACGACAAGCTGCTCGAGGTCCAACGCCTGCGCATGCGTACCCAGTACGACCTCGAGATGATGAGCGAGGTCGGCTACTGCAATGGCATCGAGAACTACTCGATGCACCTCGACGGCCGGGAGTACGGCGAGCCACCGTTCACACTGCTCGACTATTTCCCCGACGACTTCTTGTTGGTGATCGACGAGAGCCACGTCGCCGTGCCGCAGCTACACGGCCAGTTCGCCGGCGACCGCAGTCGTAAAGATGTGCTCGTCGAGCACGGCTTCCGCCTGCCGTCGGCGCGCGACAACCGCCCGCTCACCTTCGACGAGGTGCTCGAACGGATCAACCAGTGTGTGTTCCTCTCGGCCACCCCGGGGGAGTACGAGCTGCGCGTGTCCGATCGCGTCGTCGAGCAGATTGTGCGGCCGACCGGGTTGGTCGACCCCGAGGTGATCGTCAAGCCCACCAAGGGACAGATCGACGACCTGATGGAGATGGTCGAGGGACGCATCACCCGCGGCGAGCGCGTGCTCGTCACGACGCTGACCAAGAAGATGGCCGAGGACCTCACCGACTATCTCCTCGAGCAGGGGCTGCGGGTGCGCTACCTGCACTCGAACATCGACACGATTCAGCGCATCGAGATCCTGCGGGCGCTCCGCCTCGGCGAGTTCGACGTGCTTGTCGGCATCAACCTGCTGCGTGAGGGCCTCGACCTCCCCGAGGTGTCGCTGGTGTCGATCCTCGACGCCGACAAGGAAGGCTTCCTGCGGTCGGAGACATCGCTCATCCAGATGATCGGCCGTGCCGCACGAAACGTCGCCGGGCAGGTCGTGATGTACGCCGACAAGATGACCGACTCGATGACCGCGGCGATCGACGAGACCAAACGCCGTCGCAACCTGCAGCTGGCGTACAACGAAGAGCACGGCATCGATCCGCAAAC
>JBCBSO010000701.1:0-2143 GCA_039819205.1 Actinomycetota bacterium | reverse complement strand
CGCGGTGCTCGCCGCTGCGGCGCCGCGCGCACCTCGGCAGGAGTCCACGTATAGAAGATCCCTTCCACCGAGTTGCCGCGCCCATCGAGCGAGTCGGCATCTTCGGCCGAATAGAAGCCGCCGTCGGGGTGGCGCAGCGTGGACAGCACGTAGTCGATCGTCTCGGCGACGACCTGCCGCCACGCCGGTCTGCCGATCACCACCGCTGCGTGGAGGTACGTGGCGACCAGCAGGGCCTGGTCGTAGAGCATCTTCTCGAAGTGGGGGACCAGCCACTCCCGGTCGGTCGAGTAGCGGGCGAACCCACCGGCGAGATGGTCGTACATGCCGCCGGAACACATCGCGTCGAGACTCGTGGTGACGATCTGCTTCGGTGCGTCCTGACCGGTCGACATGTAGGCCCGCAGCATCAGCTCGAGATTGAACGTCGACGGGAACTTCGGCTGCTTCCCGAAGCCGCCCCACTCCTGGTCGAAGGCACCGCCGAGCGTGCGTATCGCATGGTTCAGTTCGTCGGTGCCGGGCAGTTCATCGGCGGGGCGCATCGTGGTGGTGGCGTCGAGCGCCTTCACCAGGGCACCCGTGTTCTGGGCGACGTCGTCGGGCTTGTTGCGGTACACGTCGTCGATCGCGTCGAGCAGCTTGAGGAACGAGTCCTTGGGGAAATACGTCCCGCCGTAGAACGGCTTGCCGTCGGGGGTCATGAACACCGTCATCGGCCATCCGCCGCGCCCGGTGAGGGCTTGCACGGCGTCCATGTACAGCGCGTCGACGTCGGGGCGCTCCTCGCGATCGACCTTGACGTTGACGAACAGTTCGTTCATCTTCGCCGCGACCTCGGCGTCTTCGAAGCACTCGTGGGCCATCACGTGGCACCAGTGGCACGCCGAGTAACCAACCGAGAGGTGGATCGGCACGTTGCGCTCGCGGGCGGCGACGAAGGCGTCGTCACCCCAGGCGTACCAATCGACCGGGTTGTCCTTGTGCTGGCGGAGATACGGGGAGGTTTCCGAGCCGAGCCGGTTCACCGCGGTGAGGGTATCGGCGTCACCGCGGGAGGGCCCGGCGCACTCACCCCCGTCGGGAGGAGTGCGCCGGGCCCATCGCTGGCTCAGGCTTCCTGCTGGCCGCTTAGATCAGGCCGCCGGTGTGCAGGCCCTTGATGACCAAGCGGTGCTGCTCGGCGTTGAACGCCCTCGCCTGGTCCCGAGTCATCGGGCCCATCTTCGTCTGCACCATGTGGCTCGACGACTGCAGGGAGTTCTCCCGAATCGTCGGCAGCTGGGTGCCGTTGCGGTAGCTCACCGGTGGGTGAGTGCGCACCGGACTCGTGCTGGTCGACGACACGTTGCGCGTCGTGGGCGCCACGGTCGGAGCCGTCGAGCTCGTCACGTTCGGCGGTGGCGGCGACGGGCTCGGGTTGCGCATCGCCGGGCTGTATGACGGTGACGTCGACGACGAGATCGAGTTCGACGGCGGCCGCACGTGGATCGTGCGCGTCGTGCTCCGGTAAGCGCGGATCCCCGCGGGGATCAGCGGCACCAGGCTGATGATGCTGAACGCAATCGCCCAGATCAGCGCACCGTCATCCAGATCGCCCGTGGCGAACATCAGCGTCCACATCGCCGCGTTGATCGCCACGTCGAGCAGGGCGAGGGCGACGAACTTCTTGGGGAAGAAGAACGCAGCGACCGCCAACACGATGCTCGTGATGCCCCCGATGCTGCGGAACATGCGGCTGGCCTCGAAGGGGGAGAGGCCGGTGCGGTCCTCCTGGTTGAACGGATCGCCGTCGGTGTAGTTGTAGAGCGTCGAGCCGGCCTCGATCGGGTCCGGTGTGGTGAAGCTGCCGATTTCGGGCAGCATCGCCCGGAACGGGGTGATCACGACCGGATTGACCGTGTCGGTCCGTGGGAGCTCCTTCCAGCCGCTCTCGTGGCCAGCGACGTCGGTCGTGCTTCCGGCGTCGCCCGTGTCGATCGGCATGCCGTACGGGGTGAACCACATCGGGGTCGCCGTGCCCAGCGCCGGATTCTCGGCGCCGAGGTCAGCCCACACGTTGCCGTCGAGTCCGATGATGGCCAGCGACGTAGAGCCGCCGGGAGCGATCGTGTGGGCGATCGCTCCCACGCCTGGCAGCGAG